>CAYGNM010000022.1:0-1582 GCA_964351275.1 uncultured Candidatus Peribacteria bacterium
CATGGTCGGTGCGTGGCGCTTGCAGAAAGGACACTCGAAGTCGGAGTACTCGATCACCGTCACTTTGGCCTTCGGATTGCCACGAACGTGGTCGCGGTCGGTCACTGGCGGAACGGGGCCGCCAGGTGCTGGGGGAGCGGGGGGAGTGGGTGCATCGGGTTGATTTGCGACAACTGCTCCTCCGCCACCTCCAACTCTTACACCACCGCCCATGGAGTACCCGACCACAAGGCCGATCATCAAACACGAGACTGCTGCTCCGCCGGCAATACCGAGAACGAATCCGAGCCACGCGGGGTAACTGGCAGACGAGTTATTGAAAGGAGTATTCATAGAATCCGGGGAAGTGAGGAGTAAATGCACCAAAAAGTGCCGACGCATGATAGCGCACGGCCTCCCGGAGAACGCAAATAGTATTTGACTGATATTTTTTTTCTTTCACTGTAGATGCGCCTGCATCTCCACCGTCGTGTCTACGGCCAGTGCGTCTTCTTGCTCTGCTGCGGCATGCATACGGTCCTTGTCGATTGTTCGCGTGTTGGCTGCGACCGTCGACAGAGAATCCTTATGCTCTTTCACCGCAGAGCGGGGGATCACTTTGTACCGCGAGAGCACGGTGTCCTGCACCGTTCTGCCATCGTCGTAGACCACATCCCGCACCCAAGCGATCTCGCGCGCCGAGAGTTTCTTGCCATTTATGAGGAAGTCCTCAGGCGCATTGTCGGCGAAGTACGGACCTGTCATATGCACCGTTCTGCCGTCTGGCGTTCCGTAGATGTTCACGGTCGCCTCATAGTCTTCGACGTACGCCTGGATCAGCAGTGGTTTTCCCGTGTCGTTGATAAACCTCAGATCGGGAGAGCTCGCAGGGAAGATAGTTGAATCGATGCCAACGCCGTACTTCTCGTAGTAGTGGACGAATAAGCTGTGATTGGAGCGCTGCGTGACCGGGAAGCCGCCGTTGAGGATGCCGCGATAGAGCGTTGTGGCCACCTGACAGATACCGCCGCCGGCAACCATGCGGAGCTCGCCACCGCCAAAGATGCCGAGTGCCATCTCCCACTCGCGGATGGGTACGTGCTTGAGAATGCCGTTGATCGAGAATTCCTGGCCCGGCTCGACCATCACATTATGCAGATATTTCGTCAGTCCCTTGCGAACGTTGGCTTTGCGCCCCTCACCAGATCCGGCGAAGTCTGAGCGGCCGCTTGAAAGGAGTTGTAGATCACCCAGCTCCTCCAGCGATTCATTGCGGATGCTGCCGGGAGCGGTGCGCAACTCGATAGCGAGAACTTCCGATCCGTCCTGCAGTGCGTCGGCGATCCTCTGCGGGATATCGTCATCCACAGCATAACCGGCCTTGGCGATGCCGTCGGTCTCCGCTCTCCAGATGCCATCCTCGTCGCGGGCCGTCACGCGCAGCGTCGTCTCCTGCGGCAGGCGGATGCCTGCACCGGAGCCGCTCGCAAACCCCAGCGCCGACATCTCACGGAAGTACTCACTTCCCACGTTGGAGGTAAGGATGATGATGGTGTTTTTGAAATTCACCACCTTCCCTTTCGCATCGGTGAGACGCCCGTTA
>CAYGNM010000022.1:1592-2620 GCA_964351275.1 uncultured Candidatus Peribacteria bacterium
CGCGTCGCGGTACTCTACTTGCCCTTCGACGTGCGGCGTCACCTGCACGCGGAGGAATCGCCCGCCGTCAGCAACCCACGGAGCAATCACATCGCCGTTGTCGGTGGCGAGCTCCACGCGGACACTTCGGCTGAGAAGTGTGCTCTGCTGCGCGATGGCATGCTCGGCTTCCGCCTGACTAAGCGAGAAGCCGTAGCGATTCTCAATTCTCGTCTGCAGGCGCTGCGCAACCCGCTCCCGTGCAGTGGTGGATGTACGCTGTGTACTGGAGGAACTCGACGCGTCTGACAAAAATGCGCGTGCCCTCAGTGACTCTCCCGTTGCCCGAAAAGTCCCGGCTGGCATCATGGCCGATGCCGATGTGATGGCGACACAGAAGGCGAAAGCGATGCTGAGGGCAAGACGGCTGCGCATAAGTATTGGTGTTATGCATATTATACAATATTTACAAATATTATCAAGTATATTCGAGGTCAGAAGTTTTTTCTCGCCCGTTATCTTCGGAAGCAGGTATGCTCGCGTCCATTCACGTATTGTCATGACCCCCAAGACGTCGTCATCGACTCCTTCTGTCGGCATTTCGGAGAGAAAAATCAGGATTCTCCTGGGAATTTTGGGTGTCGGCGTCGTCGCGGCGGCCAGCTCGGGCATCCTCTCCGGTTGTCAAAGACAGAAAGAACAACCGCTTCATCTGCCGGAAACGACTGTGAGCGGTCCTCCTTCTATTACTGCCCGCACACCGGCAACGGACGCACGGAACGTCTCCCCCGACGCCGCCATCACCCTCCTCTTTGATCGTCCGATGGTCGCGTTGACCCAGGTCCAGGGAGAGGCGGCCGCGACGCAGTGGAGCAACTGGCCCGTGACCATCACTCCTTCTCTAAAAGGGGAATGGCGATGGCTGAGCACCTATGCAGCGCAGTTCACCCCGGAGAACGGTCTCACGCCCTCCACCCTCTATACAGTGACGGTTCCTGCAGGCATCGCCTCGGTCTCCGGCGAAACCACGGAAACAGCCGCGTCATGGA
>CAYGNM010000022.1:2630-8576 GCA_964351275.1 uncultured Candidatus Peribacteria bacterium
TCATGGAAGTTTGAAACCGAGCGGCCGCGCGTGATCCAGACCGATCCTTCCGAGGGATACACCCTCGCCGGACCGACGACGGAAGTGTCTCTCTCCTTTAATCTCGAGATGAATCCAGAGAGCGTCGGCAAGCACCTCAAACTGATCCGACTCCCGGGAAAAGGCGCGCCGCCTCCACCGGTCAATGGATCGGGCTCTCCTCTTCCACAGGGAACCGACGTGCCGATCAAATCCGTCCGCTTCGGATCCGCGCTGGCGAAACCCAATGAGTGGATGGGACCTGCTGCAAGTCCTCCGGAGAAGAAGCTGATCGACAAGCGCGTGATCACCATCGCCCCGCAGACGCCGTTTGAGACGGGAAGTGCGTACGCGCTCGTGCTCACGTCAGGAACACTCGGAGCGGCAGGGGATTTGGGCAGCACGCAGGACTTTGCCCTGCATTTCTCCACCGTCGGGCCCTTCAGCGTGGTATCGACGCAGTATAACTACGGGAATATTGCTCTGCAATTCTCCAGCCCTCTTCCCGACGACGCGAATGGCAAGTTGCTGACGCTCAGTCCCGCAGTTGAGGGATGTTGTGAGTCGTCAATTTCTGTGGATTACTGGAGTGACGGCACGAGGATGTCTCTCTTTCCTCCCGGGCTCGCCCCGAGCACCACCTATACGCTCACGATCGCAAAGGCTTTCTCGGACAAGTATGGCCAAACGCTCCCAGAACCCTACACCTTCAGTTTCACCACCGATCCACTGCCGCCGGAAGTGACCTACGGCAACACCAAGGGCGAGTTCGGCATCTTCGAGCGCGGTAAGCCCCCTGTCTACTATCCGAACGCTGTCAACGTGAGTGTGGTGAACGTGGAGTTCGGCAAACTGTCCCTTCCGGAATTCATGCAGCTCCGCAGCCGCAAACTCGGGAGCTGGCAGGCAGTGCCGGATCTCACCACCAAGCCGCTCTACCACCGCTGGTCTCTGACACCGAAGAACAAGGAAAAAAAGAACGCGTGGTCCTCGATGACCTTCGATGTCGAGAAGGAACTCGGTGCGTCGCTCAGTCCGGGCATCTACGCCCTGCTGCTCCGCTCACCGGAGTACAAAGACTACAGCGGCCAGCCGATCGTGGTGCAGCAATACTTCGCGATCACGTCGACCTCTCTCACACTCAAATACTCGGGGAACAACGTCCTCCTCTGGGCAACGGACCTGACGACGGGTGAAGCGGTCAAGAACGCCGCCGTCACATTCCATTCTCTGCTCGGGACCACGCCGCTTACCGGCAAGACGGACGCGCAGGGATTTTACGAGGGAAAGATCGACATCAAGGATTTCACGGTCCAGCCGTACGAATGGCAACCGGAGTTCTGGGCGACGGTGGAGCAGCAGGCAGGGACGCCTGCTGCCGGCGGAGATTTTGCCTTCGTCAGCAGCACGTGGAACGGTGGATTCAACCCGAATGACTTCAGCCTCTGGAGCGATTTCCGAACGGCCTCGGCTCCTCCCTTCCGTCTGATGCAGCAAATGATCTCGGACCGACCGGCGTACCGCCCGGGCGACACCGTCGGGTTTAAGGGGATCGCCCGTCTCAAGGATTGGGATGGCGCTCTGCAGTTACCCGGTCCCAAACGTCAGATGCAGGTCATCATTCAGGATCCGAACAACGCTGAGGTCTACCGCAAGACGCTGCCGTTCACGGACTACGGCGGCTTCTCCGGTTCTTTCAAAACTGCGGAGAATGCCGTGCTGGGCAACTACACTTTCATCACCCAGGTGTTCCCCGAGAGCGATGCCGGACAGCCGACCTACGCTTCCACATTTTCTGTCCTCGCCTACCGCAAACCGGAGTACAAGGTCGAACTGACGACTGCAAAAGAAGACTACTTCAACGGTCAGACGATCGATGTGGACCTTGCGGGGTCGTACTACTTCGGAGCGCCGCTCGCCGATGCGCCCGTCACGTGGCGAGCGATCTTCGTCGATTACTTCTTCAATCGCTACACCGATGGCTGGTACTCGTTCTCCACGCAGGACGCCTGGTGCTGGTGGCAGTGCGAGCACCAGACGAGCGTGTTCACCGATGGGAAGGGGACACTCGACGCCGCGGGACGCATGCACATCAAAGTGCCGGTGAACATCGACGATAAGAAGCTCAGCCAGATTGCGACGATCGAAGCCGACGTCACCGATCCCAATAACCAGATCGTCAGTAACCGCGTGTCGGTTCCCGTCCACAAGTCTGCCGTCTACGTCGGTGTTCGGAGCGAAGACTACGCCGTCACGCCGGGGGATTCTGCGCGCATTGCCGTGGTCACCGTCGATCCGGACGGCAAGCCCGTAGCGAATCAGACCGTGACGCTAAGGCTCAGTTCGCGTCAGTGGAATTCCATCCGGAAAAAAGGCGTCGATGGTCAGTACTACTATGAGAACGAGACCAAAGACACCTTCATCGCGTTCGACAGCATCAAGACGGGAACCGACGGCAAAGCGACGGCTATGATGGTCATCCCGTCCGGCGGTCAGTTTGTGGTGGAGGTGGAGACAAAGGATGCTGACGGGAGAACGGCAATCGCAAGCACCAGCCTGTACGCCTGGTCGAGCACGTACGTGAACTGGCCGCACAACAATAACGATCGTATCGACGTGGTCGCCGACAAGCCGGAGTACGCGGTCGGTGACGTCGCGAAGCTGCTGGTGAAGTCGCCGTTCCAGGGCAAAGGTGTCAAAGCACTCGTGACGATTGAACGCGAGAACGTCCTCACCCACAAAGTGATTGATGTTACCGGTAACGCACTGCCGATCGAGATTCCGATCACCGAGAATTTTGTCCCGAACGTCTACGCGTCCGTTGTCATTCTCAAGCCGCGCGATGGTGAGACATTCGATGACCTCGGCAAAGACACCGGCGTCCCTGCGTTCCGGGTTGGCTACGTACAGCTCCATGTGGAGACCAGTAAGAAGAAACTCTCTGTCGAGATCGAAACGGACAAAAAGCAATATCTGCCGGGAGAGAAGATGACGGCGACGCTGACTGCGAAAGACAGTGACGGCAAACCTGTTCAGGGCGAATTCACGCTCGCGGCAGTCGACATGAGCGTCGTGGCACTCGCGGGCTTCTCGATGCCCGATCTGGTTGCCAACTTCTACAGCGAGCACGGACTCGGCGTCTATTCAGCGCAGATGCTCACGTACCTTGTCGAACGCTTTAAGCCCGGCTCCAAAGGCGGCGGAGGCGGCTTCGAGGAGCGTACGCGCGAGAACTTCCTGGATACGGCGTTCTGGAACCCCACGGTGATCACCGACGCTGCAGGCAAGGCGACGGCATCCTTCTCCCTTCCGGATAACCTGACGACGTGGCAGTTGCTCGCCTTCGGAAGCACAAAAGATGGAAAGTTCGGCGGGGACAGCGCGGAAGCTGTCGCGACCAAACACGTCGTTCTCCGACCTGTACGCCCGCGCTTCGCCGTTCGCGGCGACAAAATCACGCTCGGTGCCATCGTCCATAACTTCCTTACGGACGCGAAGTCTTTCACTGTAAGCATCGACGGCGCAGGCTTCACCGTCACAGGCAAGAAGTCGCAGACGGTCACCATCAAACCCGGCGAGCTTCTGAAAGTGGAATTCCCTGTCGTGGTGGGGAGTACAGAGGAACTCACGATCGGTATGACTGCGGAGACCGACGGTGCTCGCGATGAAATCATCGAGAAGATTCCGGTCTACATCTTCGGCACGCCGCAGTCGGTCGCGACCACGGGACAGACGCAGTCACTCGTGACGGAGAAAGTCCTGGCCCCCTCGAAAGAGGATGCCTCCGAGGGCACGCTCTCCATGACCATCTCGCCCTCCCTTGCAACGTATCTGCCCGGCGGACTCGAGTACACGCTGCACTATCCGTACGGCTGCGCTGAACAGACCGCGTCGTCGTTCCTTCCACACCTGGCGTTGAAGAGACTGCAGGGTTTTGATGCTTTCAAGATCGTTCCCGATTCGCTGCTTGAGGCGAACATCAACGTCTCGCTGCAGAAGCTCTATCGGTTCCAGAAGTCCGACGGCGGCTTCGGATTCTGGCAGGAAAGCTGGCGGAGCAATCCGTACCTCAGTGCCTACATTCTCTACGCGCTCCGTCTCGCCAAGATTACGGGCTACCCAGTGGATGAGCTGGTGATGAAGCGCGCGGCCGATTACTTGGGCAACGTTCTCCACGTGAACAATCCTTCTGAGCCGCTCAGCCTCGAGACGCGCGCGTACATTCTCTATGTGCTCTCCGAGACGGGGAAGCCTGATGTGAATCTTTTGAATAACCTCTACGAGAAGCGTCTGGATCTCCCCACGTTCTCGCAGGTGGAGCTCGCGATGGCGATGCAGAAGGCCGGTCTGAATGCCAAGGCGAAAGATCTACTCAGTCACGTGCTCGATAATGCGAAGATCGATCCACGCGGTGCGCACGTCGAAGAGCCGAAGGAGCAAGCCTATCGGGCGATCATGCAGACGAACACCAGGACGACCGCAGAAGCACTTCAGGCGATGATCCGCATCGACCCGCAGAATCCGATGATCCCGCAGTTTATCCGCTTCCTGCTCGCTGCCAGGAAGGACGGCCACTGGGATACAACACAGTCGACGGTGCAGACAATCCTCGCGCTCGTGGAGTACCTGAAACTCACAGGCGAACTGAACGGCGATTTCATTGCCGGTGTCGAAGTAAACGGCTCCATGATTGCGACGCAGAAGTTCAACAAAGAGAACATCCTGACACGGAAGGAAGTCACCATGACGCTCGACGATCTCCAGCGCGGAAAAGAGAACACGGTGAAGATCGGTCTTGATGGGAAAGGCACGCTCTTCTACGACCTCCTCCTCTCGTACTTCTACACCGGCGACGTGATCCCGCCGACGGAGCAGGGGATTTCGATCCTCCGAGAGCTCGGCCCCCTGAACGAGAAGGGACCGAAGGACGTCAACAGCGTCAAAGTCGGTGATACGTACAGAGAGACATTGACGATGACGGTGCCACAGGACCGCTACTACGTCGCCGTGGAGAGTCCGCTGCCCGCCGGTCTGGAAGGTATTGACCCGGGTCTGAGCACCTCGAGCCAGGTCGGCGTTCCCACCGATATCCAGAACGAGCAGAATGCTCTCAACTCGCCTCACTTCTGGTGGTGGGACAGCGAACAGGATCAAACTCTTGCCCGCTTCACCCACCGCGAATTCCGCGACGACCGCGTGTTCCTCTTCGCCGATTACCTGCCCGCCGGCGTGTACAAGTACACCTACCTCGTCCGCGCGACGACGCCGGGAACGTTCCGACAGCGCCCCGCGCACATCTTCGAAATGTACTACCCGGAGACCTTCGGGCAGACGCAGGGGAATTGGTTCACGGTGAAATAAATACATGAATGTCATGGTGAGGTGCGAGCCGCAGCGAGCCTCGAACCACGACATTCCTCCCACATTTACCATGACATATTCTGTCCGTCGTCGTTGGCTCGTCATCACTGGAGTACTTCTCCTCGGGTTTTTTGCAGTATTGATTCTCCTTCCCCTCCCACAATCAATCCTCACCGGATCCGCTCAGCATCCTCTGAAGATTCTCGACCGCAACGGACAACTCCTCTACGAATTCCGCCGCGGCGCACAGGGCAGTCAGGATTGGCTTCCGTATAAGGAAGTTCCGGAGACCGCGATCAGAGCCTTGGTCGATACCGAGGACCGGACGTTTTTCACCCATCACGGCGTCAGTCTTCGTGGGACGCTGCGCGCGCTGTATCAGAACGTGACGAGCGGTCGCGTCATTAGCGGGGGATCCACGATCACGCAGCAGCTGATCAGAATTCGCCGACAATCCAGCCGCTCCCTCTTTTCAAAAATTCTGGAATCCTGGTTCGCGGTGCGTCTCGAAATGAGCCTGTCAAAAGAACAGATTCTTGAGGCGTACATGAACTCTGCGTACTTTGG
>CAYGNM010000022.1:8586-10228 GCA_964351275.1 uncultured Candidatus Peribacteria bacterium
GCGTATGGACTAGAGGCAGCGGCCAGGACGTACGTCGGAAAATCGGCGCATGAACTGAGCCTTGCCGAGACGTCGCTCCTCATCGGACTGCTGCAGTCTCCGGATGCCTATGATCCGTTCAAAAACATGAGCCGCGCTCGCGAGCGTCAGAAAACGGTTCTTGCGGCTCTGCGTTCTCAGCAGGACATCACCGAGGACCAGGAGACAGAAGCCGCCACCTCGGAGATTCACCTCGCACCAAACCGCGTGGAGATCGAGGCACCACACTTCGTGTTCTGGGTGCTCAATCGAACTGATCTTCCGGCCGACGCGACGGAGATCCGCACGACACTGGATCTGGGCCTACAACAGGAAGCCGAGCGGGCTGTCCAGAATCACCTCGCTACGTTGTTCGATAAGAACGTGACATCCGCTGCTGTCGTTGTCCTCGACGCTGTGAACGGAGATGTCCTCGCGATGGTCGGCAGCAGCGATTACTTTGATGCAGAACACGACGGTGCGGTGAACGTCGCCCTCGCTGCACGTCAGCCCGGCTCCACGATGAAGCCGTTCACGTACGCACTGGCATTCACGCGAGGTGCGACCGCTGCGACCACGGTTGCTGATGTTGAGACGCAGTTCTCGACACAGGAGGGCAACCCCTACATTCCGCGCAATTACGACTACGGCTACCACGGGCTTGTCCGGTATCGCGATGCGCTGGCCAACTCGTACAACATCGCCGCGGTCAAAGTCCTCCAAACCGTCGGCGTGCCGGTTCTCCTTCACTTCCTCCGCAGCGCCAGCATTACCACGCTCAACGAATCTCCAGAGCACTACGGGCTCGCGTTGACGCTTGGCGATGCGGAAGTGACACTGCTGGAGCTCACGCGCGCGTACGGGCTCTTTGCGCGCCAGGGGAAGACACTGACAGAGCGATCACTGCTGACTGATCCGGTGAGTCCGGGCACGTCCGTCCTCGATCCGTCGATTGCGTGGCTGGTCAGTGACATTCTGAGCGACAACCGTGCGCGGATGCCTGAGTTCGGTTCGGGCGGTCCGCTGGAGTTCCCCTTCCCGGTCGCGGCCAAGACCGGCACAACGCGCAACTCTCGTGATAACTGGACCATCGGGTACACGCCGTCCGTGATCATCGGCGTCTGGGTGGGCAACGCCGATAATTCGCCGATGAAGGGAACCTCCGGCATCACGGGTGCCGCGCCAATCTTCCATGATGTGATGGAGGCGGCAATGCGGGGGAAGCCAAGGCAGTACTTTGCGCGTCCTGCGGGAATCATCGAGCGCGAAATCTGCGCGTTATCCGGAAAGCTTCCTACCCCGAATTGTCCAACTGTTGTTCGTGAGAAGTTCATTGCCGGGACGGAACCAACGCAGTCAGATGATCTTTTCCAGAAAGCTTCGATTGATCAACGCAATGGACTCAGGGCAGGGGAGTCCTGTCCAGCGCAGTTCGTCCACCAAGAAGTCTTCGCGGTCTTCCCGCCGGAGTTGCAGCGGTGGGCGAGGGGGAATGGATGGAAGGAGATTCCGCGTGAGCTTTCCCCGATTTGTTCGACTGAAAGTTTCGGGGACGGACAGAATCAATGGTTGACTATCACAAAGCCGAATGATCATGATGAGTTTCAGTTAGACCCGCTGATTC
>CAYGNM010000023.1:0-10197 GCA_964351275.1 uncultured Candidatus Peribacteria bacterium
CCTATGGATTCCTCCGCAAAATCTTCGTCCGAAAAAACCGAGAAGAAGCGCAATGACGCCATCATTGTCAGGGGGGCAAAGATGCATAACCTCAAGAACATCGACGTGCAAATTCCCCGCAACAAGCTCACCGTCATCACCGGGCTCTCCGGATCGGGAAAGTCGTCGCTCGCGTTCGACACGATCTTCGCCGAAGGCCAGCGACGGTACGTGGAGAGTTTGAGCGCGTACGCGCGGCAGTTCATCGCGCAGATGGAGAAGCCGGAGGTGGAATCGATCGAGGGACTGAGCCCCGCGATTTCGATTGACCAGAAGACCGCGCCGCGGAACCCACGATCAACCGTCGGCACAGTGACGGAAATTTATGACTACATGCGTCTGCTCTGGGCGAAGATCGGCAAGGTGCACTGCGCGGTGTGCGGCAAGATGCTCGGCAAACAATCGGCCAGCCAGATCGTCGAGACAATCGCGAAGATGACGGAGGGCAAGAAAATTTTCCTGCTCGCGCCCGTGGTGCAGGGCCGGAAAGGCGAGCATGCGAAAGTGATTGATGCGATCCGCCGCGAAGGCTTCGTCCGCATGCGCGTGGATGGTGACGTGGTGACGACGGATGAAGACGCGCAGCTCGACCCCAAGAAGTCGCACACGATTGAAATCGTGGTCGATCGTCTCATCGTCCGCGATTTAGGACAGACGACGTCCGCCCCCAACCCCAACCCTAACCCTAACCCTAACCGCAGCCGCCTTGCTGATAGCGTGGAACTCGCGCTCAAGAAAGGAGAGGGATCGCTGATCGTACTCGATGCAGACTCGAAGGAGGAGACACGCTTCTCCGAATCGTTCGTCTGTCCCGATCATCCCGATCTGCCGATTCCGGATATCGAGCCGCGGAGCTTTTCGTTCAACTCGCCGCACGGCGCGTGCGAAACGTGCCACGGCATCGGCTCGATTTTGCAGGTCGAAGAGACGTCGGTCATCCCCAATCCCCGCCTCTCGCTGGGTGAGGGGGCCATTCATCCGTGGGCAACCTCCGCCAGCCGCACAGGCTACATGACGCAGCTGCTCGAAGCGCTCTCGGAAGAAGCCAATTTCAGCATGGATACACCGTGGGAGAAGCTTACCGCGGACGAACGGAAGATCATCCTCTGGGGCTACCCCAAGCAGCTCACCGTCAGCATCAACACCATGAAGTTCGGCGGCACCTACCAGACCAATTACGAAGGCGTCATCCCCAACCTGCGCCGTCGCCACTCGGAGACGGACAGCAGCTACATCCGCCAGCAGATCGAGGAGTACATGTCCGAACTCCCCTGCGGCGAATGCCGCGGCCGCCGGCTGAAGAAGGAAATTCTTGCGGTGACGGTGGGTGAGAAGAATATTGTCGAAGGGACGGACATGAGTGTTGATCAGGCACGGGAGTTCTTTGCTTCTCTGATCCCGGACAAAGTTGCGAGTTCCGAGTTACGGGTTACGAGTTCGCGCAACCCGCAACCCGCAACCCGAAACCTGACGACGTATGAATTCACCATTGTGAAAAAAGTTCTGACGGAAATTATCGCCCGTCTCTCCTTCTTAGAGAACGTCGGCCTCAAGTACCTGACGCTCTCCCGCTCCGCCGCGACGCTCTCCGGAGGGGAAGCCCAGCGCATCCGGCTGGCGACCCAGATCGGCTCGGCGCTCCAGGGCGTCCTCTACGTGCTCGATGAGCCGAGCATCGGTCTCCATCAGCGCGACAACGCCAAGCTGATCACGACTCTCACGCAGCTGCGCGACCTCGGCAACACCGTGATCGTGGTGGAGCACGATCAGGAAACCATCGAAGCCGCCGACTATCTACTGGAGATCGGTCCCGGCGCGGGCAAACACGGCGGCAAAGTTGTCGCACAGGGCACGCCGGCGCAGCTGATCGCGCAGCCCGATTCCATCACAGGGCAGTACCTGAGCGGCAAAAAGACGATCCCGATTCCGGCAAAGCGCCGCAAAGGCAGTGGCAAGACGATCAACATCACGGGGGCCACGCACCACAATTTACAGAATGTGGACGTCTCGCTGCCGCTCGGCACCTTCATCGGGGTCTCGGGTGTCTCGGGCTCCGGCAAGTCGAGCTTGATCCACGGGATTCTGGGCCCCGAACTCCAGCGCGTCCTCAACAAGGCGCACACCAAACCACAGGATGTGAAGACAATTGATGGACTGCAGCATCTCGATAAAGCGATCGTCATCGACCAGTCCCCCATCGGGCGGACGCCACGTTCAAACCCCGCCACCTACACCGGCGTGTTCACCGACGTGCGCGATATGTTCTCCGCCACATCCGAGGCAAAGCTGCGCGGCTATAAACCGGGTCGCTTTAGCTTCAACGTCAAAGGCGGACGCTGCGAGGAATGTGAGGGTGATGGACTGAAGAGAATTGAAATGCACTTCCTCCCGGACGTGTTTGTGACGTGCGAGAGCTGCCATGGCAAACGCTACAACCGCGAAACATTGGAGGTCACCTACAAAGGCAAGAACATCGCGCAAGCACTCGATATGACGATCACCGAAGCACTCGATTTCTTCACGGCCGTCCCGTCGATCAAAACTAAACTGCAGACGCTTGAGGACGTGGGACTCGGGTACATTCACCTCGGCCAGAGCGCGACCACTCTCTCAGGCGGCGAGGCTCAGCGCGTGAAACTCGCAACCGAACTCACCAAGCGCGCAACCGGCAAGACGTTCTACATTCTCGATGAACCGACCACGGGCTTGCATTTCGATGATATCCGAAAACTATTGGAAGTCCTGCAGCGGCTGGTGGAGAAGGGCAACACCGTCTTGGTGATCGAGCACAACCTCGACGTGCTCAAGTGCGTCGACTGGATTCTCGATATGGGACCGGACGGCGGCAGCGGCGGGGGGAAGATCGTGGCGATGGGAACGCCGGAGGAAGTGGCGGAGGTGAAGGGGAGCTACACGGGAGAGTATTTGAAGAAGATGTTGGGGAAGCAGAAGAGAAAATAGTTCCTCGTACGCCCGTCGCTCCACGACGCTTCCTCGTACGTTCGCGGCTCCACCGCGAACTACTCGGAATGACAATGGATTTTTTTCTTGAGCGCCTCGATACGCTCGGCGCTCCGCACCGAGCTACTCGGCGAGACCCTTCTAAGACGCGTCCTCGAGTAGAAAACCGCGGAGCGGTTTTCGTATCGAGAGGCTATAAAATAAATCTTCCTTGTCATTCCGAGTAGCTCACTTCGGAGAAGTGAGCGTACGAGGAACTATCTCCACTTTATAGAACACCCAATAGCATTCGCCTCTTGAACAGCAGGGATCTCCCCTTTCAGCACCGCCTCAATCGCCACTTTCAAACTCTGTTCTTTCACCGCCGTCGGATCCTTCCAGTTGTCATCGACTCTCCCTTTGTACTGGAGCTGTCGCTTCTCATCGAAGACAAAGCAGTGTGGCGTACAGAGCGCCCCGAATTTCTTGGCAACCTCCTGCGATTCGTCGTGGCAGTATGGGAACGGAAATCCTTTTTCCGCGTAGCGGACCTTCATCGCGTCGAACGAATCGTCCGGATAGTTCTCGGCATCGTTACTATTGATCAGGATGAATTGCGCGCCCTCTTCATCGAAGTGATTTGCCAGCGCGATCAGCCGATCTTCATTGGCTTGCGCATACGGACAGTGATTGCACGTGAAAATCACGACAAGCACGGGATCTTTGATGATATGCGTGTCGATGGTCAGGCCGTCGACGGAGGGGAGTTGGAAGTGCGGAATGGGATCGCCGATCGCGAGGACGGCGGAGTTATCGTTGATCAAGACCATACGGAGAGAGTAATAGAATAGTAGATTATTAGAATAATAGGGTACTCCGAGAAGACGTTGAACAGCATCCAGCATGACTCAAGTCCCTACTACTCTACTATTCTATTACTCTATTATTCTCCTCTCATGAAACGCCATTTTACCGCCACCGCCTTCGTCATCGACTCCAAGAAAAGAGTTCTCCTGCTCTGGCACAGAAGACTCAAGCGATGGATGCCCCCTGGCGGACACGTGGACGCAAATGAGGCTCCGGAAGATGCTGCGAAGCGGGAATGCAAAGAGGAGACGAATCTGGATGTGGAGATTCTCGGTGAATCCTCCGCCGATCTGTTTGAGAAGAATCCTCATGAGGGACGGATGCTGAAGAAACCGATCGCGCTGCTGCTGGAGAATATTCCCGAGAGCAAAGAGAGAAACGAGCCCGCGCATCAACATATGGATTTTCTCTACCTCGCACGACCGTTAAATGAAGATGATGCGAAGGAAATGATGGGCAACGAAAGTGACGGGATGCGGTGGTTCAGGAAAGAGGAGGTGGAGAGACTGGATGAGAGCAAGGAAATTTTTGCCAATGTGAAAAATTACATTCTCGAATCACTGAAGCTTTGATTGTATTTTAGGCTACTGATTTTCCTTCGTTCGTTTTTGTATCCCCAGGAGTGCCCACCTGTTTTTTGGTTTTCTGCGATTCTGCCACTAGAGAAATAACTTCATGCGAGTGCTCAGGTTCATCATTCCATATCCAAGGCTTGATTTGATCCGAAAAAGACACGGCAATTCCCAAGGCAGCCAGCTGACTCTGCACGCTCGTGAGATCGATGCGCTGAAGTCTGCCAATGCTTCTGTAACTGGGATCAACCGCAGGCGAGAGAACCAGTGGCTTGGAAAAAAGCGTCGAATGATCCGATGTGGCGTGCACCCGGGCTTTCGGATGAGCTAAGAGGAGGACTTGGAGAACTTTTGTTGCGGCCTCCGTATTGTACTGAGTGATGACGGAATGATAGTCCGTGATAATTTTGCGCCGTAACTCTAACTGATCATCATTCGGGATACCTTGAGATCTATCAGTGGACTCGCGCATCGCATGGTATTTCTCCCAGAAATCGGCGTCCGCAGCGGCTCCTGTACCGGCCAGCACCATATTCAGCGCAAAAAAATCTACGGGTACCGGTTGGCCCTGGCTTGTAATGTTCAGTGAATTTTTCTTCTTTGATTTGCAACGCTCCTCATACACTTTCCAGCGGTCCCAGAGTTCTCCAACAACATCGGCCTTCGACATATCTTCGACAACTCGCGCAAGTGACTCCTCATCAGCATCGTTCACCGTCGAAAGCTTCTGTTGAATATACTCGCTATAGACCGTGCTATAACCGTTGGTGATATCAAGTTGTACCTGATGTACTCGATCTTCTTCCACGCCTCCATCGACCAGAGAACGACTCGCCGACGCGGTGACGATCCGCGAAAAGTCGATGAGGATAATGCTGCGCAGCTGAGAGAGGTAGGTGGTGATGAGACGTGGATCGTAGTCCCGGTGTGCAGGGTCCAGGCCGGGGCCGATCGCGGCCATGACAATTCCTGATCGCTGACAATCCGGTTTTTCGCTATATCCCCAGGCAAAATTTTGAAAAGCTGTTCGCATGTTCTCGTAATGTTTTTGCCATTGTCCTAAACGCTGCTCCCAGTTGATCGCATATTCATCTAATTGATATGTATCATACTGTTTGACTGTCGCCGCATAGAATGGGGACAATGGATCACTCCCTTGATCTAAATGTGGGATAGGATCATGAGAACGCATTTTTGGCAATTGGGACCCGTGTATTCTTGCAAGTCCCACAGATTACACAAGGGGATTTTTCCGCTAGGCGTCAATGTTTTTCCGACCTCAGTACTTCAACGTCGCCGTATAATTCGCTTTACATGCGGTAACTGCAATAACGCATCATAGAGTTTACTGAATTGCTCGAACGATTGAGCTTCCAGACGGATGCGGTAATAGGCATCTGCCGGAGGCAAAGCGTACGCTTTGAACTGAGCAATGTTCATTTTGAAGTCGGCAATGCAGCGGGTGATGTTGTAGATCATGCTGGGACGGTCTTCCGAGTAGATGTCGATATCGAAGATGTGGGACCGGGCATCGAGGATGCGCTCACTGGGTAGCAGGCGGAAGAAGGTAAGAATGCGTTGCTGGAGTGTCTCCGAATCATGAAGAAGCATCCGGTACGCATCCACCACACTCGCCACCGCAAGGTCCCCTCGTCCCACGCGGCGCACCAGATCGGTAAATGATGTTTCACTGAATTTCTTCAGGACTCTGTTCTGCATTTTCGGCCATTTCATCAGTCCCCACACAGGCAGGCCGTGCTTGCGGAGTTCGATCTCCAGGAGATTCTTGCCTTCGTCGAACTGCACTTCCTCCGGTTGCTGCTCCAGATTCTTTTTGAAAGTCTCTCGCGCCTCCACCGATTTTATTTTCTCGAGCCAGAGCAAGTGACTCTTCTCGCCCTCACCTTTTTGGAGAAGGGACAATTCCACGGTATCACCATTGTGGAGTTCCACCGTCGGCTCGCGCATTTCGCCGTTGACGATGACACCCGCAAGCATGGGGACGACATCGGGACTGATAGCGAATGCATAGTCGATGCCGGCGGCACCAAACGGAAGCCGGACGACTTCTCCCGCGGTCGTGAAAACGTTGATGCGCTCAAGGACGTTTGCCTTTACATCCTGAAGATACTGATCCTGATCGAAGGAGGAATTGCGCAGCGATGCCAGCGCCGTGTAGAGATCGGTGGACTTGTCGTTGATCCAGGAGGAAATCTTGCGCTTCGACACATACTCGAACATCTCCTCCGTCTGAATGCGGAGACGCAGCTCGTGATTGCGGGAGAGGAAAATCGTCGTATGCAGACCCCGATAGCCGTTCGGCATCGGCGCGCTGATGAAGTCGCGGAACGAAACGGTATGGACGGGATAGCGCACATGCACTTCGCCCAGAACACGATAGCAGTCGAGAGGATCGATGCTCCCACGGATAATAAGACGCACCGAATCCAGTTGGGCAGTTTCCCGCAAGCGGTCCGTGTCACCGTACAGCTTGGCGAAGAGTTCGTAATCCGTCATGGGCGAGAGAATGGGCTCCACTCGCTTTTCGGTTACGGAGTTGATCTCCTCCACAAATTTCTTTCGGACGTCTGCCAGTGCTTCACGCGCCGAAACAACAGCCGCATGCCACTGCGTGCTCTGGTCAGGATAGGCGATGGGGAAACAAATTTCTTCCAGATGCCGCTTGAGATCCCAGAGCCCCACCAGCCGCGCGAACGGCACGTAGATATCAAGAGTCTCGCGCGCAACGCGGAGCTGCTTGTCTTGGCGCAGACCGGAAATCGTCTCGATGTTGTGCCAACGATCCGCCAGTTTGATGAGGATGACGCGCAAATCCTCGGACGCAGCGAGAAGCAATTTGCGTAGCGACGCAATCTGCCGCTGGGTCGGCTGTCCCTCGTAGCGCATCTTCGTTAGTTTGGTGACGCCATCGACCATGCGCGCGACATCGGGTCCGAACTCGGAAATGATGTCCTCTAATGTCGCACGTTCATCTTCCACTGCATCGTGCAGCAACGCGGCTATCAGCACGTCACGTTCGGCTTCCAAACCGGCGAGATACTGGGCAACCGCAATGGGATGGGAGAAGTACGGTTCACCGGAATCACGCAACTGCCCTGCATGCCACTGTTCACCACGTACAAAGGAACGCATGACTGCATCGCGATCATCTTTTGATAGATGCCCAAGAGACCGCAGGAAATCTGCTTGGAACGCGTGCATACTTCACCATACTACACTCGCTCAACACACTACGGCTACAAAACCCCTATCACAGTAAGCGAGTGCCTGAATTGACTTAACACGCGATTAAAAAAAGTTTCGCGATCCACAGGGTGGTCTGTCGTGCGATTCCTGCGAGCTTCGCGATCGACGAGTACTTTGATCTGCGCCCTGTGTCGATCAGCCTGGCTACCATCCTCCAGTACACCATTTTTGGTAATGGCAGCATCGTAGACCGACTGAACCATATCAGGCGTACTCAGTGATGGAGACTGGTTCGCAGCGGGTGCTATCGCGACAAGATCGGCCGATGGTACTACTTCCGGAGTCATACAAAAATTGGAACTACAGCATAGGTGTTCATGAGTCACTGTCAACAAAAATACGGCTTTCCCGAAGGACATTCGCTCGTGATCGGACGTAAGGATGTAAAAGACTTTTTCGGGGTATCAGGATGCACTGCTATTCTGAAGCCACATGTTCGACCCCGTCGATCCTAAACAGAGCTTCCCCGCCCTCGAAAGAGGGATCCTGAAATACTGGCAGGAGGAAGATACGTTCAAACGCAGCATTCACCTGCGCACCTCCAACACGGGCAGCCACCCCGGTGATCCCTTGAATGGAATGGCGGGCGCAGCGAAGGAAGAACGCTTCTGTTTCTACGATGGGCCGCCCTTCGCAACGGGCCTCCCCCACTACGGACATTTGCTCTGTGGAACGATCAAAGATGTGATCCCGCGCTATCAGACGATGCGCGGAAAGAGAGTCGAACGCCGGTTTGGCTGGGACTGCCACGGCCTGCCGATCGAGAACATCATCGAGAAGGAGAACAATATAAAATCCAAGAAGGAGATCGATGACATGGGCGTGAAAGCCTTCAACGATCTCTGCCGAAAATCCGTCCTGCGCTACACCAAGGAATGGCGGATCGTCGTCGAACGCATGGGCCGCTGGGTCGATATGGACTGGGACTATCGCACGATGGACGCCGACTACATGGAAAGCATCTGGTGGGTGTTCAAGTCGCTCTCGGACAAGAAGCTGATCTACGAAGGCCACAAGCCGATGCATGTGTGCCCGCGGTGTGTGACTCCTCTTTCAAACTTTGAAGTGACGCAGGGATACAAGGACATTACGGATCAGTCAGCGACGGCGATGTTTGCGCTCGATGATAATACTTTTGTGCTCGCCTGGACGACGACGCCGTGGACACTGCCAGGGAATCTCTTCCTCGCTGTTCATCCGAAGACGCAATACGTGCACGTGGTCTGTGATGGCAAGACGTACATTATCGCTCAGGAAAGAGCAGAACACGTCTTTAAAGGGAAGGAATTCACCATCGAGGGAAAAGCATTCAGCGGAAAATCGCTGATCGGAAAAAAGTATGCGCCGCTGTTCCCCTACTTCGCCGATCAATACAGAGATTCTGCGTTCCGGATTGTCGCTGGGGATTTCGTGACGACGACGGATGGCACCGGCATCGTCCACATCGCACCCGGGTTCGGCCAGGATGACTACGAAGTATGGGAACGCGAATCGGTCGCTGCTGTAGGGGCGGGGAGCCTGTCCCGAGCCGAGCCGAGGGATGAACCGCCCATCCTCCAACATGTCAGCATGGAAGGCAAATTCGTGAAGGACGTGACGGACTTCGCCGGCATGGACGTGAAACCGAAAGACGATCCGACCAAAACCGATAAGAAGATCACCGAGTGGCTGGAGAAGAACGGAAAATTATTTTCGAAAGAGAGTTACAAGCACAGCTATCCCCACTGCTGGCGGTGCGAGTCCCCTCTCCTCAACTACGCGACATCCTCGTGGTTTGTCTCGATCGAGAAGATCAAGGAGAAGATGCTGAGCGCCAACAGCAAGACCCGCTGGCTGCCGGAACATTTGAGAGACGGCCGCTTCGGCAAGTGGCTCGAAGGTGCACGTGACTGGGCGATCAGCCGGAGTCGTTATTGGGGGACGCCGCTGCCCATTTGGAGATGTACCGAGACCAAGGAAATCGACGTGATCGGGAGTCGCGATGACCTGATGAGCCGGATGCCGATTCGCTTTACCAAGATGACTGTCCTACGGCACGGAGAAAGTGACGGGAACGTGACGCCGCGCTACCAGGGGAAGATTCCCGGGTCCAATCTGACGAAGACGGGAAAAGCTCAAGCAAAAGCCCTTATTGAAATTCTCAAGGATGGACCGATCACCAAGATTTACTGTTCTCCCCTCGCTCGCGCCCGCCAGACCGCGGAGCCGCTCGCACAGGCGACCGGTGCGGAGATCGTCATCGATGAACGCCTGCGCGAAGTGGACTTCGGTGAGTTCGAAGGCAAGAGCGTCGACTTCAGCGATCTGACGTTTGTGAAGGCACGCCGCGCCCACAAGCTCGAGACTGGAAAAGTGGAGAGTATCTACCACTTCCCCGGGATGGAAACCTGGAGTCAGGTGCAGGCGCGTGTGAAGTCCTTCGCGGATGAGGTCCTGGCCCGACATCGCGGCGAGCACATCGTGGTGGTAACGCATGCGGATCCCGCCATCAACTTCAAGCACTTCTTTGGAA
>CAYGNM010000024.1:0-10103 GCA_964351275.1 uncultured Candidatus Peribacteria bacterium
ACGTATACGAGGCGGACCGGTTCGCTACGGCGGCCTTCGCGATGGGCAAATCCGGAATCGGCTTCATTGAAAAACTCGAGGGCTTCGAAGGATACGTGATCGGCAAGGACGGCATTGCCACCATGACATCCGGCTTTACACGCTTTACCATCTGACTCATGGGACTGATTGATGATTTCCTCAACCGCACGACCATGTACCGGCTGGTCCTCTACGTGCTCACCGGTCTTCTGGCGGCGTCGTTCCTGCTCGGCTCGATGGGATTCTTGCCCCATGTCTCCCTAATGATCCTGGTGTCAGTTGCCGTGATCACGGCCGTCTGTGCCGCGGTCAACAGAATATTTGCAACACTCTTCCGCGTGCAGACGAACGTGGAATCGACCTACATCTCCGCATTCATCCTCGTCCTGATTATCACGCCGCCCCGCACCTTCCTCGACGGACAATTTCTGGAGACCGCCGTGTGGGCATCGGCGATCGCGATGGCATCCAAGTACATCGTGGCTATTAGGGGAAAGCACGTGTTCAATCCTGTCGCACTCGCGGTGACCATCACGTCCTTCGCGCTCCATCAATCCGCAAGCTGGTGGGTGGGCACCGCGCCCATGATGCCATTCGTCCTCGTTGGGGGGCTCCTCATCGTCCGAAAAATCCGGAGGTGGGGCATGACACTGAGCTGCATCATTGCCGCGATTGTCTCGATTCTCGGTGTCCATCTGGACGTCCCGCTGCTGTTGCCGCTGGCCTTCCAAAACATCCTGCTGCTCACGCCGCTCTTGTTTCTTGCGACCGTTCTGCTCACAGAACCACTCACGACCCCGCCAACAAAAGGATTGCAGATTATGTACGGAACGTTGGTGGGCGTTTTGTTCGCGCCGTGGATCCACATCGGCTCCTACCATTTCACCCCCGAACTGGCACTGCTTCTCGGCAATATCTTCTCCTATATCGTCAGCCCAAAGCAGAAGCTGATTCTAACGTTACACAAGAAAGTCCCGGTAGCGGCGGGGGTCGAGGATTTTCAGTTCACCACCGAGAAGAAACTCCCCTTCCGTCCCGGCCAATATCTGGAATGGACGCTCGGTCACAGGATTCCCGATGCCCGCGGCAACAGGCGATACTTCACCATCTCCTCGTCTCCGACGGAACAGACCATCGACATCGGCGTGAAGTTCTCTCCCGAGTCCAGCTCGTACAAGAAAGATCTACGCACGATGCAGCCGGGCGGAACGATCATCGCCTCCCAGCTTGCGGGAGATTTCACGATGCCGCACAACAGGACGAAGAAACTCGTGTTCATCGCGGGAGGCATCGGCGTCACGCCGTTTCGCAGCATGATCAAATATCTTCTCGATACTGGAGAGTTACGGGATATCGTTCTCCTCTATTCCAACAGAACGAAAGAGGATATCGCGTACAAAGAGGTGTTCGACGAAGCGCAGAAAAAACTCGGCATCAAAACGGTCTACACACTGACGGGCGGGAAGACCGCTCCGGCCGGCTGGACGGGATATACCGGATACATCGACCGGCAGATGATCGAGCATGAAGTACCAGACTACCGGGACAGGATCTTCTATCTCTCCGGCCCGGATGCGATGATCACCGCCTTCGAAAAGACACTACGGACCATGGGCATCCGCCGAAGGCGGATCAAGAAAGATTACTTCCCGGGGTTCGCGTAAAGTGTCAGTTCTTCACGGTCATCGTGAACGTCACCGGCTCCTCGGGCATATTGCTGCCCGCTTCCCGCGGAACGGCGGCGATAGTCGAGACGACTTGCTGCCCACTGATCACTTTGCCAAAAATCGTATAGCTGGGCGGAAGCGGATAATCCGATTCCATAATGAAGAACTGGCTGCCATTGGTATTGGGTCCGGCATTCGCCATCGCAACAACGCCGGCTTTGTATCCCGTCCTATACAGAGCGGAGTCCGCGTCGATCTCGTCTTCAAACTTCGCACCGTAGATACTCTTGCCACCGGTGCCGTTGCCGTTGGGATCGCCCCCCTGAATCATGAAGCCGGGGATGACCCGATGGAATGTGAGATTATCGTAGTAGCCGGTCTTCGCCAGCGTGACGAAGTTCGTCACGGTTTTCGGCGACGCATCGGCATTCAGCTCGAGTGTGATATCCCCTTTCGACGTCTGGAGAATAACGGTGTGCTTTCCCTCCAGATACGTTCCGTCCCAGGCATCTTTTTTAACTTTTGCAGACATAGAGGAATCGGAAGAAGTGGAAACTGCGGATGAGAGAGTGGAAGAGGAGTCAGACGAGGCAGAAGACAGATCGGCAACGGAGGATTGGAAAGACGACGAGGCATCACTGGAGGACGAGTCACTCGACGTGGAGTACAGATCCGCCGGTGGTGCAGGAGGAGTCGGCAGTGCGGAACAGGCACTCACAGTGATCAGTGGGAGGATCCCGACGGCAACAAATGCAGAACGCATACTGGTCGGACAGAAGGTAGCAGAGATCATTGGTGGCGCAAGCAAGGAAGCCCAATGAAGAGGAGTTGTCAGGAAATGTAAAATCCACTATACTAGTGGGATTCTTCCCCATACCCACAGTATGAAAACATCACGTTCCGGGCGGCATGCCGCTCCTTTTCTGAGCGAGAAGCAGATTCTCGTACTTGCCGTCCTCATTGGACTGGTGATCACCGTGAGCCTCGCGTTCTCCAGCGGCAAAACCGTCGGGCAGGCGCTCGGCGGATACTTGGTCGCGGAAGGTGAAACTCCTCCGCCTCCTGCGGACGCTCCTCCGCCGTATGTCGCACCGAGTATGCCCACGATGCCTCCGGGCACAATGGTTCCGGGTGATATGGGCGGCAATATGCCGGCGAACGGAATGATGATGGATGCCGCGTCCTGCACATCGCGATGCACCGTTGGCAACATGCCGGGTGCGACCCCCGCGATCCTCGAGTCTTGCATGAATGGATGCAGCAGCATGGGAACCTCCGGCAATGGAGGCATGTACCCGGCTGCAGGGATGAGCGGCAGTCAGGGGAGCATGGGCGGCACATCAGGAACCAGCGGCACAACCGGCGGATCCACCTATGATCCAAAAGCAGGATGTTATACCGGCTGCAGCTCGATGCCGTCGGACATGCAGGGCAGCTGCCGCAGCGGTTGCGACAGGATGCAGTCTCCGAGTGGCGGATCGGCGGGATCGGCGATGAGCATGGGAAGCCCAGGAATGTATGGCGCTGCGGGAATGATGGACGTCAACACCTGCAAGTCGGGTTGCACCGTCGGCAAGATGCCGGGCGCGACCCCCGCGATCCTCGAGACCTGCATGAATGGATGCGACAACATGGGAACCTCCGGCAGCGCCGGTTCGTACCCGACATCGGGCGGCATGGGAGGAGGGTCGATGCAACGGTGCTTCTATACCAATGCGAAAATCAACGGCGTTCCGCCGGGTTTCACAGTGTGGTGCCAGAGCGATTACAACGACTGTCACGAAGGAAGCCCATCCGGAAAGTCGGTCTCGACCGCAGGACTCTCGCTCGGTGCGCCGAGTCAGTGTGAATCGGGGCCTTCTGGCGGCGGAAGCCAGTGGAGCACCGGCAGCCAAGGAAACATGAGCGGCGGTCAAATGCCGTGTACGTTCCCGAACGGGACAATCCTCTACTGCACAAGTCCAAATGTCGGCTGCAGCAAGACGATGGGCGGATCGATTATGAGCAACCAAGAGGTCGGCGCGACCGGTCCGAACTGCTCATTCGGCGGCGGATCTATGGGCGGCCAGTGGAGTTCGACGGGCAACATGGGTAACGACCGCTGCTTCTTCTCCGCAACCTGGAAGCGGGCGGACGGCAGCCAGACGGGCGGGTCGGTCTCGTGCAGGACTGACAAATCGGACTGCCATGAGTACTCAGAGAACGGTGCGGCCATTTCCTCCGACAAGATCGTGGGAGGAGTCGACAAAATGATCAGCACATCATGCTACAAATCTGCCGGCGGCGGCTCGTACAACACGGGCAGCCAGTGGAGCACGGGCGGCGGTCAGTGGAGCTCGACCGGAGGCTGGAACGGCGGCGGACAGGACCAGATGGTGGAATGCTGCGAACGGGATCAGTGCTCGGGCTCTGTCTGTCCGTCAGTGATGCCGCGATGCTTCCAGACGTCGCGCTCGCAGTGTGAACAGCAAGGCAAGCAGGTGCGCAGCGGCGGCAATTACAACGGCGGCCAGTCCGGAAGCGCCTATGGAGGCAGTTACGGTGACCAGGGCGGCGTCTCGAAGATGGACATCGAGCGCTTCCTTCAAAACGTCCAGCAGCAGTCGAGGGAAATGGCAAGGATCGCCGGGGAGACTGGTGTGGATGTCAGCGATGTGGGGAACGCGTACCTGCAGGGCGGCCAGAATTGCGCAAACAGCGTCAAGACCTACGACGATCTCAACAAGTGCTGGGAGACGTCTAAAGAGCAGAGCCAGGCTGTCTGGAGCAAAATCCAGACCGCGGGTGCCGACTGGCAATTCCAGGACATCGAAGGCCGCATTGCGCAGATGAAGCAGTTCGCCAGTCAGATGAAGCAGGGCGGCGCGGACACGCAGCAGCTTGAGGCGATCCTCAGCGACATGGTCAACATCATCAGCACAGTGAAGAGCGCAATGAAGAGCAACACCGCGACACCGGAGATGACACGCACAGATAAGATCTACATGCTCGAGGGCCAGTTCTGGCAGACCGCGGAAATGCTCCGCGGTCCGCAGAACAACCAGCGCTACGGCAATGATGGAGGCTACGGACAGGGCGGCGGCAACGTCGCCGACCAGTGCGAGATGATCCGCCGCAAAATGGAGTACGTCGGCGACAATCCCGGTGCCATGGCGCAGCTCCAGAGCATGTACAGCCAGTGCTCAAAGCAGGTGCAGGGAGCCATGACGGGCAAGGGGTTCGACGAGGGGGACTACGCCGACATGCAGGTCCAGTATGACGCGTACGGCGAACAAGCCTACGCCGAGAACGCGTGCGCGATGGTCGACGACGCGATCAATGAGGCAAGCAATGCCATCAACAGCGAAGCGCCGATGATGATCAAGCAGCTTTCCGGCAAGAACGCCGCTGCGGCCGGCAAACTCCAGGCGCTCCTCGACAAGGCAAACGGTATCCTGAACCGCGCGTACGGCTTGCGGAAGAGCAACGACTGCGGCAAGGCGCTGGAGACAATGGAAGCCATGGAAATACTCGGCGAGCAAGCCGACCTCATTCTGTCGCAGGCGGGCAACCGCATGGGCGGCCAGCAAATGGAATTCGTGGATTACAGCGAGCAGCGCGGCGACCTCTCACAGAAGCTCGCGAAGGAATCCGGCGTCAGCGCGAAGCAACTCAAAAAGCAGCTCGAGCAGGAAGGCTTCGGCGGCGCTGAGCTCGCAATGCTCGACACGTTGGACCCAAAGATTGCCCAATGGATCCTCAATAAGACCAACGGCGGTCAGGGATCGGACATTGTGAAGGCGGGAGCGAGCGCCGGAGTCAAGTCTACGCAGCTGGAAGCGATTATTGAACAGAATGCTCAGCTCCTCGAGACAATCGCATCTCTCCAAGAGGAGAATCAGAACCTCAAGGCAGGAGTGAAGGCGATCATCGCGAACATTGAGAGCGAAACGTTCAACCCAAAGATTGCCCCGAAGATCGCCGCGCTGCTGGGGGAGGCGTCCAATCTCACGGAAAAGGCATTCCGCGCGAAGTACGAGGAATACAAGACACAGTCGAACACGGAGAACTACAATTCCGGCATCGCCAAGTTCAAGGACGTTCAGCCGTTTGACAAGGCTAATGAGTGGTTCGTCTCGGCCGTGAACGAAGGCGTCGATAGAGATCTCTTCACAGGCAAGGGGGATGGCAAATTTGACCCGAACGGGCTGGCAGACGTCGCAGCGGTGATCACAGTGTTCGGCCGTGACCAGGAAGTGGAGGACACGGAGGGCAACCCCGAATCCTTCGACGGTTTGCCCACTTTTGCAGAGGGAGCTGCAGTGGGACTTGAAGAACTGGGTGTGGACTTCTCCGAGATCTTCGCGAAGAACCGCAAGCCCGGCGAAGCCCCGACGCGACTCGAGATCGCCCGCTTGATCGCCGCCATCTACGGCAATGAGCTCTCCGAAGCGGATGAATCCGTCCTCGAAGAGTACTCGGATCTCGACGGTATCTCCGATGAGGATCGCTACGTCGTGGCGCTGGTCATCACCAACGAAATCATGATCGGCAAGGATGGCACGTTCAATCCGGGTGGCACGTTCAACCGCGCGCAGTTCGCCACGGTGATGAGCCGCCTAGAGGGTGCAACAAGTGTCGCCGTTGATAAAGAAGAGCTGGACGGCACGGCTGCCGGGCACAGTGCAGCGGCCGATGAGGCACGGAAGGAATTTGTCGAGGAAGTGAAACAGGAATCTTCGTCGCCCGCAGAACTCGCGCCGGTCTACAAACTCTCCGAGATCAGCTGGGATGAGCTCACGTCGATCCGTTCCATCGTCTCCGCCTACGAGGCCAAGCATCCGCTGGAACGCGGTATCACCGATGTGACAAAGGCGCTGACCAACGTGGACACGACATTCATGTCGGATTACAAAATCTACGGCAGGGACGTCGTCGCCAAGAAGCGAATGGCTCTCACCAACCAATTGCTCGATGAGCCGCTCGCGAAGCTGAAGCTCATCCTCAAGGATGCCGGACAACCGGGAGAGTAATCCCCTCTCACAGAGAACAGAAAGAGCGCTCCGAAAGGGGCGCTCTTTTTGGAAAGAGCATGGAGGCAGATGTTCCACGACCAGCATCACTTCTCCGGATCCCCCATCACCTCCACACGCAGGCGCTCGTAGAGAATTTTTGATGCCTCCGCGCGGTTGACGGCGGCATCTGGCCGGAAGCTCTTCTTCGACTGTCCAGAATCATCTTTATCGCCCGAGACCATCCGGAGCGCCGCGCCGTACGCGATCGTGGATTCCAGTGGATGACCCGCCGTGTCTTTAAAGGGCGAAAAGAGCGGGGGCACATCATCCCCGAAAGCATCAAAAATGACACTCAAGACTTCCGCGCGCGTCGCCGGACGGTTCAGGTCGGGATCCAGCCGGAGAATCCGCATGCGCTTCTCCCGTGCGCAGACAACGAACGCCTTCGCCCAGTGCGTCTCTGCCTGGGGCATGCCGGTCTTCCCCGTACACGCGGTCTCATCCACCTGCGCCGCCTTGAGCGCCATCTTGAGAATCTCGGCGACGGTCACGGTGTTCCCCGGCCCGAAGACACCCGTGGATTTTCCGTCCGCGTTCTTGTAGCCGGAGACGATCCCCCACCGCGCGACGGGGGACACGTATCGGTAGAACCAGTGGTCGGACGCGACGTCGTTGAAACGGACTGCGGTCTCCGTCTCCTGTTTTCGGAGCACAGTATCGAGATCTCCCGGCGCGCTTTGCTCGATGGCCTTGAGCTGCTCAGCGAGTTGTCCAAATGCCTCGAAGAATCCCACGACAGGAGAAATACACAGGAAGAAAGCGGCGGCGAGAACGCCCAACCAAACAGGAATGCGCATGGAGTCCATGGTAATCAAAAACCTGCGCTGATGGATATTGCGGGGTACCCCCGTGCGTGGTATAATAGCCAGAATACCCACTTTCTTATGGCATTTCCGAAACAGATATTCCCTGTTCATCGTGAGACACTCGGCATCCTCGCCGTCTCCGTCGCTCTCGCGGCCGCCGGACCGGTCACGGTGTTCTGGATGGCGCAAATACAGGACGGTGCGGGTGAACAGACGCAGTCCGCGTCAGCAGAGGAGACGGACGTCGCCCGAGCGCGCGCAGGCACAAAGCCCCAGCGGCTGACTAAGGATGAGCGCGACCGCAAGGAGGCGGAGAGCAAATTGCGCGAGGAAGTGGGCCGCCGGATCGAGTCCCTCCGGGAGTCGCAGGGAGATGCGATCGGCACGGATGTCAGCTTCGACGAACTGCGGGCGCAGGCGCTGCAGCAGCTCAACATCGCGGCATCGGCGCTGGACTCCCCTTCTCCGTCCGCCTCGGCGGACGGGGGACATGATCAGGCCGCCGGTGAAGGAGAACAAATCAACGGACTCACGGCTGAGCAGCGTCTCGTCTGCTTCCGCGCCGACGGCTCGGTGACGGACCAGCGCGACGAATGCGCGGAGAACCAGAGCGGATTCTTCGGGCTCGCCGCGGAGGAGCAGGAGAACTCCGCATGGCACGGAGAGGAGCAGTGGCAGAGAGAGGATCACCGGGGATTCACGATGCCGTCCGATGATGCGATGGCTGAACAGATGAGCCGCCGCTTCGAACCGCATGCCGCCGCACCTGGGCCCGGCGGACACGGGATGACCGGAGACTTCGGACCGCCGAACATGACGGCGATCCTCGCCATGATGGACAAGATGATCGCCAAACTCCCCAAGGTCATCGCAATTTTTGAGGGGGCGGGAATCCCCATCGACCCGCAGGCACGGGAAGCCGCGCGCGCGGCTGAGGCGCTCTACAAAGAGGTGCGCGACGATTGCGGCAACGGGACGATGAGCGCCTGTATGCGCATGGAGGAGATCGGCACGATGCTCGAGACGCGCATGCGCCCGCCAATGGAGAAGGCAATCATGAAATCGGGCCAGTGGCAGGTCGGCATGCAGATCGGGGCGCTGATGAGTGAAGGCATGGACGGCATGATGATGGGCCCGCCAGGAGGTTCCTCACACGGCATGCCGGGCGGCGGGTATCCGGGCGACTATCCTCCCTCGGGATACGGCCCGCCGTCGGGGTACGAGGATATGGGGCGGCGGTATTGATGTGTACTGCGATGGGCACCCGGTACAGAGCATGAACCAGGCACACGGAAAATTCATGACAACGCACAATGGCGTTGCCATGAACCCGAACGAGTGAGTGGTTCATGGCTCCCCCGGTAGGATTCGAACCTACGACCGTCTCGTTAACAGCGAGCTGCTCTACCACTGAGCTACAGGGGAATGAGGACTAAGGAAACGATGATGGAAAGGACAATGACCGACCTACTCGCCCGCCGAAGCTCCGCAGAGCGAAGGTGGGCAGGGGAATGGGAGTATCGGAAGTATAGATAACCGCGCTGAGAAGCGCTACTTCACTTGTTCGAATCTAGTCTGGGGAGCCCTCTCCCCCACCCCTCACTTCCCCTCGTACGCCTTCTTCAAGGTGGCGATATCAAGCTTCTTCATTGGCAGGAATGCCTGTGTAACGCGGGCGACCTGCTCTTCGGTGCCGCTGGAAATCATCTCCTGCATATCCACGGACGTGACTTGCCACGAGAGGCCGTACTTGTCCTTCAGCCATCCGCACTGCTCCGATTCCGGGACGGCGGAGAGTTTTTCCCAGTAATAATCGATCTCCTTCTGGTCTTTGCACTGCACCACGAGCGAGAGACCTTCGTTGAAGCTGAATTTGTGCATGTGCCCGCTATCCATGGCCGTAAACCACTGCTTCTCCAGCATGAACTCGGCGAACATGAGCTTTGCAGCTGGCTCCGGCGCGGCACCAGGAGGATAGGGGGCGGAGAACCCGCGCTTGGCATCCTTGAAGACCGACACGTAGAAATCCATCGCCTCACCCGCCTTGCCGGTGTTCTCCCCTGTGAACATCAGTGACGGGATGATGAACGGGCGTGGCTCTCCGTCGGGATTCGTGAGGATCAGCTGCCAAGAGACTCCGTATTTGTCTGCGATCCACCCGTACCGCTTGCTGAACGGATACTCCTGCAGCGGCATCAGGGGCTTGCCGCCGTCCGAGAGTTTTTCCCACAGCGCATCGAGATGCTTCTCTGCGTCTTTGTCCTTGGAGGGATCAAAGTTGAGCATGAACGAGATGGATGGATTGATCGTGAAGAGCGGCCCCGCACTTATTGACATAAAGGAATAGCCGCACAGATCGAACGACACGATGTCGCAGTCCCCAGAGGGGGTATCGTGCAGTGTGGAGACATGCGTGACTGCTGAGCCTTTACCAAAAGCGGACACGTAGAATTCTGCTGCCTCCTTGGCTTCTGTGTCGAACCAGAGATGGGGAACGATTTTCTGCATAGGCGGACTATAGCATCAGAATCTTCACTCTATACTCCATTCATGAA
>CAYGNM010000025.1:0-10062 GCA_964351275.1 uncultured Candidatus Peribacteria bacterium
TAGTACAAGTCGCCAAAATCTTAGGCATGACGGGACAAGAACTCCGTCACGAGCTGACGCAGGTCAACTTCGGCGTCAAACCGACGGACCGCGAAGTGCCCGAATCGCTTGCGAAGGGCATCATCCGCTTCGTCGCGCAGAAGAAGGGCCTGACGATCGATTTCGAGTCCATCGGCTTGATGAAGGATGAGGGCGAGGAGGAGGGCAATGAAGGAACGGAATCAACGGATCAAACCCCTGTACAACAAACACCCGCCACACCCCCGCCCACATCAGCCGTGCATCAGTCGACATTGCCGCCGGTCATTCCTCCGCGTGGCGGGATGACGGTCCTGCGCAAGCTGACGCTCGAAGGAGTCTCCCAGTCCGCGATCGCGCGCGAGGAGCAGGCATTGAAGAAGCTCACGAAGGAGGAGCGCGAGGAGCAGTCGCGCGAGCAACGGAAAGCGGCGGAGGCGCTGCGGCAGAAGACGTCGGCAGCCGGTCGCGATCAGGAACAGATTAAGAAGAAGGACGGACCTGTCACGCTGCCGGACATGATCACGGTCAAGGAACTCGCCGAGAAGAGCGGTATTCAGGTGCCGAAACTCATCGCGACGATGATGAAGAGCGGCGTGATGGCGACCATTACCCAGTCGATCGACTACGACACCGCGGCAATCGTTATGGCGGAACTCGGCATTATCGTGGCGCGCGAGGAACGCGCGGCGACGGCGGAGCAGTTGATCAGCCGCAACCTGAAGGAATTGATCAAGGACGATCCGGAGAATCTTCTCCCGCGACCCCCGATTGTCGTCGTCATGGGCCATGTCGACCATGGGAAAACGGCGCTTCTCGATGCGATCCGTTCGACCGACGTTGTCTCACAGGAAGCCGGCGGTATCACGCAGCACATTGGTGCGTACCAGGTGGAACACGAATCATCTCTCCTCGGCCGTCGGAAGATCACGTTCCTGGATACGCCGGGGCACGAAGCCTTCACGGCAATGCGCGCACGTGGGGCGCAGGTCACCGACATCGTCATCCTCGTCGTCTCCGCCGAAGAAGGAGTGAAGCCGACCACCGTCGAAGCAATTGATCACGCCAAGGACGCTGACGTGCCGATCATCGTGGCGATCACCAAAGTCGATAAGGAGCGCGCCGACATCGACCGCGTAAAGGGCGATATCGCCAGCCACGGCCTACAGCCCGAAGAATGGGGCGGCAAAACGCCGGTGGTGCCGTGCTCCGCTGTCACCAAACAGGGGATCCCCGATCTACTCGATCATCTGCTGCTTCTTGCCGATGAGAAGAAGCTCATGGCGAATCCCAACCGCTCTGCCATCGCGACCGTCATCGAGAGCCACTTGGATACGTCGATGGGTCCGCTCGCGACCGTTATCGTCAACACGGGCACGTTCCGTGTGGGCGACGTCTGTGTCTGCGGCTCAACGGGTGGTCGCGTCAAAGCCCTCATCGATGCACACGGGAAGCGCCTGACGGCAGTGGGGCCCTCCGGTGCCGCGCGGATGTCCGGCTTGGAAGTGCTTCCCTCCGTCGGCGATATCCTCCAGGTGGTCGGATCCGACAAGGAAGCGCGCATTCTCCAGGAGGCATTTGCCGAGCATGCGGGTCGCACGCAGAAGCGCTCATTTGCGGATCTCGTTCTGCGGCTCACGGAGGGGAAAATCAAGCAACTGAAGGTCGTCCTCAAAGTGGACACGCAGGGGTCACTCGAGGCGATCAGTGCTGCTCTCGCGAAGCTCTCTCCCACCGGTCGCGACGTCAGTGTCAAAATCATTCACGGGGCCATTGGCTCGGTCACGGAGAGTGATGTGATGATGGCCTCCGCAAGCGAAGGCATCGTGCTCGCGTTCCACACGCCGGTCCCACTCGAAGTCCAGCGGACGGCCGATCACGAAGGAGTCAAAGTCCGCCAGTACGAGATTCTCTACGAACTCCTCGACGAGGTGGAGAAGCTCCTGAAGGGTCTCATCATTCCTGTGGAGGAAGAGAAGATTGTCGGTCATCTAGAAGTCCGGGCGATCTTCCTCACCAAGAAGAGCGAGCAGATCATCGGCGGCAAAATAACCGATGGAATCCTGAAGCGCGTCGCATTCCGGCTCATCAGAGGAGAGAACATCATCGGCACCGGTCGCATCACCTCACTCAAGCATGTCGACAAAGATATCAAAGAAGCGAAAGAAGGACAGGAGTGTGGAATGCGCGTGGAGAGTACGGTTCCGGTGATGGAAGGGGATCGATTGGAGGGATTTGTGCGGGAGCTGAAGCGAAAAGAAGAATAGCAATGCATCCAGGCGCACCTCTTCGCGGGTGCGTTGCCAGTTCGAGGTGGGTGCGGTGGTGATGCGCGCTTTCACACAGCAGTCGGTGCTCCTGGAGCCTGTGCCGTAGGCGCATTGAAGGCCTGCAGACTCTGCAGTGATGCACCGGACCGGACGTATCGTATGACTCTCTCTCTCGCATCCCGGCTGCTCGCTTTATTGAGGAGGTTCGTCAGTGCGCGAAATCCGGCACCCTGAGCTGCATCCAAGATAGGAATTATCTGTTGATGGAGCTCTGGCGATACAAGAGCGAGAATGGCTTCACGATGTGCTCGTATATTTCCGGAATTCAGAAGAGGAGTCAGCTGTTCGTGAATATTCTGCGGGGCAAGTGCCAGGATGGCTGCACTCCGTTGTGCTTCACTCCCTGAATCCACCAGAGCAGTCAGCTGTCCCTGAATGCTTGGTCCGAGCGCCAGAATGGCCGCACGTTGCTCCTGCAGTTTCGCCGGATTTCTTCCATGGAGAAAGTCGGCGATCAGTCTGTTCCGTCCGATGCTTTGGTAGTAATTTTCCACGAACTGTGCGCAGGCCTCGCCGCTCATCTCAAAAATCTCCCATCCACTGCCCGGATCGGTGAGGAAGGCGGTCTGCATGCCGAGCTGGTTCGTCGGATCGGCCGTCAGTCTGCTCCAGCCGGCGACGGTCCCGGCAAGACCCATGTAGATCAGCGTGGGTGTCATGTTCCGTTTGTCCGCATCTGTGCAGAGCGCGATGATGCCGGCGATGGTCGTGGCTGTTGCCAGCGCCCCGAACGCGGCGACACGCATCAGGTGCGACCCACGCTCTTCCACGGGCCGGTTTCTTGTGACCTGCGCCCGCTCTTGTGTCAGCATTGCCGGGGGCAAGGGAAGGATTGCGTGCCGAAAAGATGCCATGGCGTCGAGAATATTCTGGATGGCCTGTTGCTCGGAGGGAGCGGCACTTGCAGAGAGCTCATAGAGATTCTGAATTTCCCCGTCAATATTGTCGATGTACAGCGCAACCGCTGCAGGGTCGCCGTTGCCGCGCTGAGGATTACGGCGGGTCGCATATTGCTTGATCGAACGCAGGTGTCCGGCCCAATCCGAGCGGATCGATCGTGGGAGGTTGCCGACGCTGCCGATGGCGGTCTCCAGTATTGTGAGGCATCCCATTTTCTCCATTCTCTCCAATGCCTCCTGCATCTCTTCCGCGATGGTTTTCTGGACCATCTTTTGTACGGCGGGAGCTGCCTCCGCGCCCGGAATCGATGCGGCAACACCGAGCATGCGCTGATTGACGCTTCTCTTCTGCGTCATCTCTAGTCGTACTTCAACGTTGTCGGGCGGCGGGGGCGATTCGCGATTGGTCATGGGTGTGTGCGATTGTGTAGGAAATCATCAAGCGGCGGGTGGCGGGCCACCCCCGTTCGGCAGTTGTGCGAAGAGTGGCTGCAGGGCATCCATTCTCTGCTTGATTTGATCGCCGGGCAGTTGGCCAGCACGCAGGATGGCATCGACGATTTGACGATCGTTCAGCGTGGCATGCTGTGCAAATTGCGCGCGGAAAGTCTTGAGACCCTGCTCGAGTTCCGTTCGTCCGTTGGCATTGCCGGCGTTTTCGGCGGCGCGCTGAATATTGAGTGTCAACTGATTGTTAATCGGTTGATTCTGACGAATGGATGCTGCGGCATCGGCCTGCGCATGACCCAATCCAATGCGTTCTTCAAAGCTTCGCAAATGACCAAGACTGCCGAGTTCGCCGCGCATGCGGTTGAGGTCGAGCCCATGCAGCGCCTGGAGCGGCGAGATGCGGTTCTGCTCGCCCGTCTGCGCATTGCGCCCCGGCATCGGGATGAACTGCCAGCTGAGCGGCCACTGTGTCGCGATCGAACCAAGGCTGGTGCCGATGCCCTGGATCTTATCGGTGAACATGCCCATCGGACCGGCCTTGTCGCTCTTGAGCGCTTTAAAGCTGTATTCCCAGATGATGTACATGGCGATTCCCATCCAGAGGAATTGCCACAAGTCGCGGACGCCGACGAAGATGGGCAGCAACGGAATCTCTCCCAGGCCGTCAGGTGGACCAGCGAGCCCGCCGGCGTTGAGCATGATGAAGCCGATGGTGAAGGGGACCGCGACGCGGACGGGCAGAAAGACCGCCTGGAGAAAATGATCTTTCCATTTCCAGAAGAGATCGCCGTAATCGTCCCCTTGGAGCGGCTTGAAGACGAACCCCAGCGCGATCAGCGGCATAAACGCCATCGAGACCCACAACACCGGAATCCGGATGAAGAAGGCCGACACCATGGCCATGAGCGGGAACACAATGGCGATATGGAGAAGGACCACAATGACGAGCTTGAGCAAAATGCCGCCGACAGCTTGGAAAGAATCCATGAACCCCACCCCCGGCTGCAAGCGCAGTTCGGCTTCGCGAAAGCGGATCTGCGCAAGGGTTTGCAGGCGCGCATGATTCACCACAAGCCCCTCAAGCACCTTGGTCGCCGAACGCACCTGCGCGCCCGCCTCCGTGATCGGCACCATCTGCACGCAGGCAATGCCGGGAAGAGGGCAGCGCCAGCCGTTTGTGCCTTCTCCCGCTCCAGGTTCTTCATTGATATATTCGCCCGGACGACCGGTGGGGACCATAGTGTTGGTTTGTTCGAAGAATTTGTAGCCCACGACCACCACACAGGGGGTTGCTCGGCCGTCGGCTCCCACCGTTGTGCAATTATCCGCTCCCAGCATCGACGGGAGCTGGTAGACGGTATAGGTCATCACCTGGGAAACATCGAAGATCACACGGGGGATGAACCACGAGAAGTTTACGAGAATAATGGCGAGGACAAACCTTCCTTTGTGCTCATTCAACTTCTCGAAGCTCCCCGTGACAATCATGATCACGGCACCGACAATGAGACCGAGTGCAAATCCCACATTCACGAGGTCCCGGCAGAACTGCCAGATTTTATGCAGCATCTGGAATAAATTACCGTCCCCTCCATTCTCATTCAGGGCGAAGATATACTGTGGATCCATGATGTGATCCAGGATCGACAGCATGAGCCAGGCAAAGAAGTTTAGGACAATAAGAATGTACGACGTGATCGAAGTCGCCGTATTTACAAAACTCTGCGACGCCGTCAGTGCCTCTGCCAAAGCGATTTCCGGGATGAACCATAGGGCCCCAACGAGGAGAAGTCCGGGCCAGGATCGTGACAGAAAGTGTCTCGACATAAATCCAATAATTATACAGGAAAACACGGAGCCGCGCTATGCCTCTCGGCTTCTGGAAGAGGAAATACAGGAGCATCGCTCGTTGCACTTCTCGGGCAGATGGGGAGTGTTATGGCGACACAATTCAGAAAAATATGCGAGTATAAATTGTGTTCAATCAAGTGAGTCATGATTGATATAAAAACGCTATTTATTGCTTAAGTAAGCCAAAAAATTTGAATATCAATAGTGTTCATGATCATGATCACTTTTCTTGCGCTACCTGTGTACTCATGAGTACTGTTTGTGATCAGCATGTCCTCTACAACCCTTAAAGCACTGTTCTCGTCGCAGACCCGGGTCAAACTGCTCTCGACGTTCCTCCTCCATCCGGAGAGTGAGTACTTCATCCGTGAGCTTACGCGGCTGCTCGGCGAACAGATCAACAGCATCCGTCGCGAACTCGAAAACCTTCGCCGTATCGGGCTCGTGCGCGCACGGCACCGCAACCGCAAGAAGTACTACCGCGTCGATATCGACTTTCCGCTCTACGCCGATCTGCGCAATCTCTTTAGTAAAGAGATTCAGTCGGAGAGTGCGGTGGTCGCGAGTCTCAAAAATCTGCCGAATATTCAGTTGATCGTTCTAGCGGGATCCTTCGCGAGTACGGAAAGTAAAGTCGACCTGCTCATTGTTGGTTCCGTGAAGAAAGAGTTGATCGAGGCGCTGCTGCTCCAGGATCCGGAGATGAAGCACGTGAAGTACTCGATCTTCTCCGAGGCGGACTTCCTGTACCGACTGAGTCTCAAGGATCGCTTCATCCGGGAGATCTTGAACGATCCGAGACATATCACTGTCTTGAACTCGATTGCAGAGAAGATTGCAGAAGCTCAAGGGAAATAGGTTTCGGGTTGCGAGTTACGGGAACCCGAAACACGTAACCCGTAACCCGAAACTCCCTCTTGCGGCAAAGGAAAAGTCCTCTACTATACCCCGGCAATGGCTTCTTCCGCCCTCCACCAGCAAGTCGAGAAATACGCACGCAAGGTCCCCGACCTGATGCCGGGCAACACCGTGCGCGTCCACGAACGGGTGCAGGAAGGAGAGAAGGAGCGCGTACAGATCTTTGAGGGGCTTATCATCGCGATGCATAAAGGCCATGTGCCCACCGACCGGTCGTTCACTGTTCGCAAGGTTGTCTCCGGCATCGGCGTGGAGAAAGTGTTCCCGCTCCTCTCGCCGAATATCCAGAAAGTGCAGGTGACCAAGGAGGCAAAAGTCCGCCGTGCGAAGCTGAACTTCCTGCGTGGCCGCACCGGGAAGGCCGCGAAGATGCAGGAGAAGTTCACGAAAAATGAGGAATTCGCGCAGGCGGTAGCGGTTGTTCCCGCAGTAGTCGAGGATTCCAAGGAAGAGATTGCGGCTCCCGAGCAGGAGGCAGCGAAAAGTTGATCCTTCGCTCCGCTCCAGCCTTCGCTCTGCGGAGCTACGGCCGGCAGGCAGGATGACAATTTGGGAGTCATTCAGTGTTGATAAACCCGCGTATACTTTCCTTATGAAATGCCTTCTCGTCGGGAACTACGGCACCGGCAATCTCGGTGACGAAGCTCTCCGGGACTATTTCCTTCTGCGATTTCCCGAGGTGGAGTGGACCGTCCTTTCTGCAAATCCGACGCAACGGGGTGAAGTCCCGCGTCTGCCATTCGGTTTTCGATCTCTCCTCTGCACTTCGTGGTGGAAAACGCTCCGCGCGTTTTGGTTCACCGATGCCGTCGTCTTCGGTGGCGGGTCGCTGTTCACGGACAGTGAATCGGTGATGGCCTGTGTTCTGTGGTGGTGGCATGGTTTGGTCGCGCGTCTCTTAGGCAAACCGCTGATTCTCGCATTCCAGGGGATCGGGCCTTTTCGGACCAGGGTGGGGGAGTGGTGTGCACGGAAGACAATCACTGCTGCTGCATTCGTGTCGGTGCGGGATGAGGAGAGTCTGTCTCGGGCTTCCTCCTTCGCTCCTGCGGGAGCTTCGGAGGACAAGCGGGTCCGGGCAGATGTTCACCTCTCTTTTGATCCGGTTCTCATCTTGTTTCCCCGGTCTTCGGAGGTCCATCCAGGTGGTGAGGATATTCTCGCGGTCATTCCGCGGATGAATTCGGGGGAGGCACTGCGGATTGCGATTCAGACATTTCTTGAACGGCATCGACCTCTGGTTGTTCATATTCTCTCGATGCAGCCGGATCTTTTGGAGGAGCAGCGGATGTGTGATGAACTTCAAAGAATGATAGGGCCGTCGGCATCGGTGCATCCGGTCCGGACGCTGCAGGAACTCATCGACGGTCTGCTCCGTTCCTCCTTTGTGATCTCCGAGCGCTACCATGGGGCACTCGCGGCCATTGCGCTTGGTGTGACTGTCGAAATTATTGCGCAAGCGGGTGGAGATAAACTCGATGTGCTGAGAACCGCGCTGATGAATCCGGCTGCCTTGGAGGCGTTGCGTGAGCGCGTGCGGACGGGGGAGGAAGAATTGCGAAAATATATTAATATGTTATAATAGAATCAATACCAATTGCATGCACAGAATCTCTCATTCTGCCCGGGCATTCGCAGTGGCCCATGACGGCATCCCCGCTTTTCACGCGGCGTCGATCCTCCTGACGGTCATCGCCGCGGCGCTGCTCAACACCGGCGCATTTGCGGTGCTCATCGCCGCCCATGCATCGCTCGATATTGTGAAGTATCGCGACGTGCATGCGATGCCGTGGGGCAGATCGATTGTCGCGACGTTTCGGGAGAGTCTTCTGGATTTGTTCTTCCTGTCTCTGGCGCTCTGCTTCTCGCTCTATCTCCATCACGGACAGAGCATCTTCGCGCTGAGCGGCGTGGTGCGGCTTGAGGCAATTTTCTTCCAGGTGTTCGGCATCGGCCTGGCGCGTCTCGAAGTGCTCATGCATCAGCTGTGGGTGTTCTCGGATATCCGCAAACACTTCCATGATGTCCGCGATGCGACGGGTCCGTGGAGACGGCGCGAAATCCTGTGGCTCAGCGGCCTTGTGACGGCGATCGCCTTTATCACCGCTGCGCCGTTCGTGATGGAGCCCGGGGCGTTTATGAGAGTGATGATGGAGCAGGGAGTGCCGTGGAGGATTTGAGGTTGCGGGTTGCGAGTTACGGGTTGCGAGGAATTCCATCTGGGAAAATTTCCTCTTCCATCCACTTCGTCATTGCATACCATTCCTTGGCTTCATCGCTGACCCTGCCTCCTCCATATCTCTTCGCGAAATCGGCGAAGCGTTCTTCGAGCGTCACGACGTGGTCGAGCAGCACGCGCTTATCGGCGTAGAAGAGGAGTTTCTGCTCGATTGTCGCTCCTTCGGGAGGAGGATTGCTCAGTCCGTGGACGGCCACGATCTTCGAGAGAACACCGAACCCCCGTTCGCGCAGGAATTCTGCGCATGCCTGTTCGTGATGCATTCCGGGAAATTGGCCGCGGATGGTGTCCCAGACGATGCGCGCGCCGGGCGGGTGGTCATTGTCCGGATGTCCGCCCGGCCGGAAGTCGAGGAAACGAAAGAGATCGTGAATCTGTGCGCTGCGGCAGAGAGCTTCTTTTCGAATGATCTGCCCGCGGTCGATCAGTTGATCCGCGAGGGTCATGGAGAACGCGGCGACGGCTTCGCAGTGAGCGATGATATGCGCGGGGAGTTGAGATGTATTCCTCCATTCAGAAATGCCGTCCTCTGTGGGGAGTGATGCATCATGGAAGTCGCACGTGATCTGGCGCTGATGTTCAGATTTTTCCTGAAGGGCAATTTGGATCACTGGGCTGTGTTTGATCAGGTGCGGAATTTCAATCCTCTCTGCCCACTCGATGCACCGGATGCCGGGGAAATCATCGCTACTGAGGAGCAGATTTTCGGCCTGCGTCTTGGTCAGGCGATACAGATCCAGATGCAGGAACGGCCCGCGCAGGGTCTCGTAGCGCTGCTCCAGCGCGTACGTGGGACTGGTGAGGGGTTCCCGGATGCCGAGAGCGCGTGCGAACCCCTGCAGGAACGTCGTCTTGCCGGCACCGAGCTCCCCTGTGAGGGCGATCGTCAGAGGAGAGTCGTACAGCGTGGATGCCAGGGAGGCCCCTGTCTTTTGCGTATCCTGAGCGCTTTGTGCCAATATTGTGCATTTGTCATACATTGATAAATATGTCAAAATATTGTATAATATCGATAAGGACAAAAACCCACATGACCAGTGTATCGAAACGTTCCGTCGGCTTCATCTCGAGTACCGTCTACCGGCGTCGGGAGCCTCACGCGTTTGCGTACCTTTCGGAGCGGGCGACATTCTGGATCGCCGTCTTCTCAGTCTTCGCATTCGTCACGGGCAATATGATCGGACAGAACGGCTGGGCGGTGTTCTGGAAATCGGTGATGGGAGAGGGGAGTGAGTCGACGATCGTATTCACAGGCATGGTGCCCCCGATGCCACAGGTGCCCGATTTCGAGCGGTGGGGGAAACTCGGTGGCAATGTCCATACGCACACCTTCCGGCAAGTGCCGAAGGATCTGCTG
>CAYGNM010000026.1:0-9860 GCA_964351275.1 uncultured Candidatus Peribacteria bacterium
GGATATTGTTGCCACCGCCACCGTCAATCCCGCAAGAGTCAGCCGGCGACGGGAGAAGCGGGACGGCATTTTTTAGCGACAAACAGAAATAGATTTTAGAAAAAACCCGCCGCCGATTTCTTGCCGATGCCCCCGGATTTTCCCTACCTTATTGTCGGCAAAAAATTTTTCGCGAATCATGGCGGAAAGTGTACCGAGACAAACAGGTCCGGGGCAAATCGAGATGAGTCGAGAAATTGCTCAGTGGAAGCGACAAACTTCGAATTTTGTCCTCTAAAAAAGTCCGCCGTAATTTTTAGAAAAAATGCATTGATGATTTTTTGAAGATAAAAGTGTTTTTTTGTTTTAAGAAAGCAATAAGAGATGAATCATTTTTAGGTTCATGCATGGGACACAAGAAAAGAGGGAATGCGAAAATAAGCACGGTGATGAGAAGAGGACTTGTCAGCGGAGATTGCGTCCGGACGAAAATGGGTGGAGAAAAGCACCGAAAGCAGATCGATGCCCCATTGAAAATGCCGTGATGTCCACGGGCAATTTATTGTTGAATGAAAAAGACGGTTGTGGTAGTCGTCACATCTGCGTCACGAAGTTTTTCTTGAGTAGATCGGTCGTGATCATACGTGACGAGTGAAATATTTTTTCGGGTTGTGGGAATGCGTGGAAATTTTCAGATAATTTTCACATACCGCGTGCTGCGACCTTGTCCAATACGCTTGATCTTTCCGAGACTGATCAATCGATTCAGCGCCTGCCCTACCGTCACCGCCACAATGCCCGTGGCCTTGGCAATATCCCCCCGCGATGCTTCGCCAACGCGCGAGAAATATTTCCATACCTCGTACTGCTTGGGAGAGAGAATATCTTCGACTTTTTCCTCTTCCAGATACGAGCGTGCTTTCAACGCTTGCTCATTGAGCGCAGACAGAAAAAAATTGAGCCAAGGGGCGATGGTGTCGCCATCGGTGCCGAATGTTTCCTGCGACTTTCGCAGTGCAATATAGTATTCGTCCTTGCGACGCTCGACGATCTGCTCGTGCGAAACATACTGCACAAACGTGTACCCGGAGCGCAAAAGTAAAAGGTTTGTGAGGACACGCGAGAGTCGCCCATTGCCATCTTCGAAGGGGTGGATTTTCAGAAACTCCACGATGAAATTGGCAATGATGAGCAGCTGATGAAAGCGGCTTTTTTCCAGCGCATTTTTCGTCCACTCCACAAGCTCCTGCATTTCCTTTGCGACGAGGTAGGCGGGAGTGGTTTTGAAGAGAACTTTTGCAACCTTGCCATCCGCGCCGAGCACACCCACGGCGTTCTCTTTTTTTTTGTAGATGCCACGATGCGTATCGTCCTTCATGGAATATCGGAGAAGCTGCTTGTGGAGCGAGGTGATCACGCTCTCGCGCAGCTGAAGAGACGCGAAACCATCGAACACATTTTGAAGTGTTTCGAGATACCCCTGCACTTCCTGCGAGTCTCGATCGGCGAACCGGGACACCGCAAGACCGCGCATGATCTTTTCCACCTCCACATCCGTGAGGCGTGCACCTTCGATGCGCGTGGAGGCACCGGCAGATGTGATGAGTGTTGATTTTTTGAGATTCGTGATTGCCTGCGGCGTCATCCGCAGACCCGACTTGAATTCGCCGCGGATGACATCGATGTCTCCCACAAGAGCAACGATGTGTGGTTCGAGCGTCTTGATGCGGTTATCGAACTTTTGAGCGATATCAGCCATGAGATATAGGGGATATATCCGATTATACTCGATTATATTCGATAATCAAACCCAAGATGGGGAGCGCTTCATGGAGAATATGTTCTGAGCTGTATAAATCACCACGAACAACCCGACCATCCCCAACCCATTGCCTCCCACCCGACATGATGTCGCGCTAGGCAAATGACCCTCTCTGTTCCACGACCCTGTGGAACGTCCAATCGCCTTGTCTGGAAACGGAAAAGTCCACCGTGCAAAAAGTGATCGGTATGCGGGGATCTTTCGTTCGCTGGAGGAGAGGTTTTTGATGGGAGTATCCTTATTTCTTTCTCTCCGTTCGTATGGCCCGCAACATCTCCAGCCTTTCCGGCACGCAACCGCTTCACCGGGAGACCTTCTCCCACGCCCGTCTACGCATTGAGGAACTCGAACCGCGGATCGTTCAGGATGCCGCACTGCACGGCAGGATGATCCCCGATGGCCTCGTCGATCACTCGATTGTCCGGGAATGGAATGCCGAACACGTTGCGCTCAATACCGCCGCCGTGACGGTCCAAGCGATTCAAAGTGATGTGGCGCGGTTCACCACGGAGCAGATCTCGCTCGGAAACGACCGCACGGAGTTGCAGCAACAGGCATCGCAGCTCCAGAAAGAACTGCAGGTGCTCACCACGCAGCTCGAGAATCAGCAGAAAGAACTGGCAGATCTGGAGAAACAGAGGGATCTGTCCCTGGCACCCGCCGCACCCCGAACACTCGCGCTCCAGGGAGAACAGGAGGCGCAGGGCGCGCAGACGAAACCGATCCTGCAGAATGGATTCCTCCTGCGGGCGACGGTCAAACCGGACGCGCTGCGCTTCGGCTTCATCATCGCGCAATACGATTCCTCGACCGGCGAGATGATCGATTCCACCTTCACGCTCGCAATGCTCAATGGTGGCGGGATCCTCTTCTGCGTGTACGGAGACGCAAAGGCAAGTCTGTCGCAGACCCAAGGCGGCGTAACGGCGGAGGGGGTGCTCCGTGCCGGCGTGTCGCAGGTGGTGGAAGCGAGTTTCGATCCGAAAACGCAGATGATCTCGCTGAGCGTCGACGGGAAGGCCGTTGCGCTCAACGACGATTACAAGGGAAAAGTGAGCGCGTTTCAGGGGGGACACACGCCCGTGCACGTGGGGCACTTGCTCAAGGAAGGCGGCCGCCGGGTGGGGGTCTTCCCCGGCACCATCACAGATGCGACGATGAGTGAACAGCATGCGCCAGTCGCACCCGCGACGCCGACGATTTCCCTGGAGCAGGAGCAATACCGCGTGAACGGGGCCGTCGAAACGCCCGCAGCTCTGGTCACCCCCCTCTTGCAGGACGGGTTTGTGCTCCGCGCACGCGTGACTCCTGCCGCTTACCGTTCGGGCATCATCGCGGCGCAGTATGACAATTCCACGGAGGTCGTCGACTTCACCATGGCGTTGAGCATGACCAAGAATGGCGGCGTGGAATTCTACGTGTATCAGGACACGCAGAAAAAAGTGATTCAGGGAGGAGTGACCGCCGATCGTACCCTGATCATCGGCAAATCGCAGGAGGTGGAAGCCTCGTTTGATCCCAAGACCCAGGAGATGAAAGTGCGAGTGGACGGAAAAGAATTGCCGCTCGAGATCTACGCGTCGGGGAAAGTCACCTCGTTCAAAGGAGGAACCACGCCCATGCAAGTGGGAAGCGTCCGCGCGGAGGGAGGAGGACGCAAGGGCGTCTTCGACGGGCAGATCGACAAGGTGTTTCTGAGCAGTCTCCACCCGCCAAAGGCACCCGCGGTTTCCCCAGAGACGATCACCGCGAAGCAGCGGGAGATCGCGACGCTCAAGACGGCCATCGGCGTCAAAACCGCTGAGCTGCGGACGACGGAGAACGGGATCGCGCAGACGAGCGTCGGGCTCACGGCTGCAGCACAGAAGGTGAAGGATGCGGAGGCGACGCTCTCTGCGGCAAAGCGCATCACGCACGATGAACAGATCAAAATGGAAGCGCTCGACGGAGCGCTGTCGCTGTTCCTCCAGAGCTACCAAGAAGTGCTCGCGACCCATTCGCTCACGCTCCCGCCTTCGTCCGCCTCGGCGGACTTCGGACGGGCAGGCAGGGCAGGCTCTCCAGACAGAGAAACTGCTCCTCTCCCCGCCTCTGCGCCGACGCGCGAGGGATATGTCATCGCCCGCACCGAGGTGACCGTCACACAGAGTGGCGACTCGCTGGAACTGCGAACGAAATTTTTTGACGGCACGCAGTCCTTCCGCTTGGGCAGTACCGTCATCACGCCGCAGAAGGGAGATGCCGTGCTGACGATTCCCCTGTTCGCGGTCCCAGAGGAAATGCGGGGGAATCTGGACGCGATTCAGAACGTGATCGACCGGCAGATGGTGTGGAACAAAGTGGTGGCTTCGGCAACGAACAGTCGTGATGTCTTCAAGCCGTCGTCTCTCGGGAACTGGACCGTGGACATCGGACCCCCCGGTGATTCGACGACTCGTCTGTCATCACAGAATCTGACGCCGGACATCGCCGGCATTGCCGGACTTGCCATGAATCCGAGCGAGTCACAACGAGCGAGTGGTTCATGGCTCACGGGCATCGCTCCCGATGGCACGACAGGGAAGGAACTGACCTCCGCCGCCCCCCGCATCGTCAGCCGTCCAGTGGGAGATGATTACAACATTCAGCTCGAGAACATGCCGGCGGGGTACACCCTCCAGATCGAGCGGGGGAAGCCGTGGGAGTATCACCAGACCATCTACAAACAGACCATCACGCCCGGCAGCTTCTCTCGGACCGTGGAAAACCAAGGAAGATTCCTCCATTGGACGATCCTCGGGCCGTCGGGAGAATTCATCGATGACCGGGTTTTCGATCCGAGCAGCCCGGTGGCCTGGCCGCTGCCGATGATTACTCTTCCGGTGACCAGAGATCTGCCGCTGATGGTGGGCGTCAACGATACGAATGCCCCTCTCGCGATCGGCGGGGCGGGGACCGATGCGCTGCCCGCAGGAGGACTGCTGGTCCGGCCGACCGCAGGCAAGGACGTGCACCTCTCGTTCGCGCCGAACGGGGCGGGGAAGGTGATGCTGGACGGACAATTAAAGGATCTGGACCGGCGCGCCGGCGACGGCATCACCGTCACGATTTCCGTCCGTTCGGCAACGGGGACAATGCGCGAATTCTGGAAGCAGCAGGTGCCGAACGGAGAGACGTTCTCCCTCGGGAATCTCCCGCGCGACCGCACGTGCTACACCCTCGCGGCGGGAGAGAGCGTGGTTGTGACAGTGTCCACCGGAGCCGATGACCGGTGTGATGCGGTGCAGGCGGATATCGACGTGGCATTCCTCCCCGCATCGGCCTCGGTGCAGACGCCCGCGTACCCGATGGGCGGGATCGCACCCGGACTCAAGACCACTCTGGGGAACGCCATCATCAACCTCATCGGACTCTTTTCCGCCCAGGCGGACCAACTGAACATGAACTCCACGAGCGACGCGATCGCGCGCGGGATGATGGGCGCGGCCTACGACGGCCTGAGTGATACGGGAAAGCGCGATATGCGCAACGGCATCGATCAGGCGAAGTCCGCCGTGTGGGACATGATGATCGGCGTGGTGCAGCAGGAATTCGATTGGGTCTTGCTGAAGATGAACGGTGTGGCGATGCCGCCGAGTGACGCACGGTACAACGACGGGCATCAGGGAATTTACCTGGCGCAGATCCCCGGCATCCCCTCGCGGCAGACCATCAGAAATATTCTCTGGGAGAAGCATGAGGATGTGTACAGCAACGTCTACACGAGAATCAGTGGAGACAGTGCATCTGCGGCTACGGCAGCCACGCTCAAGACGCAGCAGAGCACTCTCACAGAAGCGGCGCTCTTCGAAGCTCTGCGCTCCGCAAGCCTGATCACCGCGAACAACACGGCCCCCGCGCAGCGCTCGCTCGATCAGCAGCTGGCGCTGGATAAAATCTACACGGCATTCAACGGCGCACCGAATCGAGCGGGGTGGACGGTGGCGGAGGTGAAGAGTTTTGAGGGGAAGGTGGCGGAGAGGGATTCAAGAACAGCGGCGGTGGTGACGGATGGGGTGATTGCTGGTCCGGGCGTTGTCGTCGTGAACGAACCGATCGGACCACTGGCGACACAGAGCATTCACTGGGAGAAAACTGTGGGCATCGGCAGCGCATACACGTACAGCTTCACCCTCGCGCAGCCGACGGTCATGGCCGGGCAATTTTCCGTCGGCGCGATGGATGAAGGATCACTGATTCTGCAGCACGGCGGTGACGTGGTGGCCCAGACGATGGCGGGCGAGATCGACGCGACACACTCGGGATCACTCACACAGACGCTGCTGCCGGGAACGTACACGCTCACGTTCGTCGGAAATCAGAATCTACAGAACCAACCGATCAAAGCGCTCTTTGAAGCCGATCTCTCGACGGTCAATGCCCAGTGGATCACGAACAGCGATGCCTTGGTGCAGACAAAACTCCTCAACGAGTTACAGAGGACGCTCGCAGCGCTGATGAAAAACACGGCGACGGGAAATTTCTCAGCTCTGGAGTATGGAAAGATAGGGATGATCACCAGCCTCGCCGCCGTCCAGAACTCCAGTCCGGTCTATCGCGCACTCCACGCGGCATCGGAGGTGGATGCGCTGCGCATTCTCTCGAACGCCGGAATCCTGGAATACCTTCCCGGCGATGGCAGCAAGCCCGGCAAGCTCGCAATCATCATCGATGGCCATTCGCAGACGCTCGATGAAACGAATGACCACGTCGGCATGAATGCGCTGACCGAAAAATTCAAATTCGACGGATACGAAGTGCTCCACTTCAGCGTCGGCTCCGCCCTTAATCCCATCACGATGGATCCGGAGGCGATCGAACAGGCGACGATGCGGATGATCCAAGCGCGACTCAAGGGAACGGGCCCCTTCTCCGGGATGCCACCGGTCCAACATCTCTCCGGCGCGGGCTACTCGTGGGGTGGCGGAACCATGGCACGCATCGTGGATACCCTGCGCCCGGCCGGCAAGACCACTCCCTACACCATCGATCTTGCCCTCGTCGACGCGGTCCAGTTGGGGTACGGTGGAGCGGTTATGCCTGTGACAACCCGCCCGAAAGCCAACAGAGTCTTCAACCGGTACCAAGAAGGTGGCCACTCGACGTTCTCTCAATTGTTCTCCGGCGCGTATGACGCACTGCATAAAAATATCATCACCATTCTTCCTGAGGGGATCAGATTCACCGTCCCCTACACGGAAATCTTTCCCTATCTGAAGCAGACGGTGTATGCGAAGGGGGAGCCGGCGAATGGGGGGAAGCTGATTGGGATGAAAGAGGGAATCGATAATGAAAACAGAGTGAGCCAATCGATAGATCCTAAAACTGGAGATCGTATTGATGCGGATCACATCAATATTGATGACTCTCTTACAATCGACCCATTAGCTGATCAAAATAGCGGAATTACTGTAATCGATGCTGCATTCTCTTTCCTCGCTAAAAAATGAAAAAGTTAATGTGGATCATTCTTGGCACCATCGGCCTCCTTGTTGTATTAATGCAAGGAGGCCGACTGATGCGCGATATCCTCAGCTACAGTTCAGTCTGGTCAGATCCACAATCTGCAGTATTACGAAGCACGGGTTCAATAATTTTTAGAGGAATCCATGTGAATGGAAATACTTGGCCGTCTGATCCGGCGCATTCAACTCTCCGAGTTCTCTTACCCAACGCCCATTTTCGGGGAATTAGAGCGATTATTATTGGACAGGATTTTGATACAGGCGAACTCAAGCGCGGTATTGGAGGTCATCTCTACCTTCCGGAAAATAGTGAGGAACCGGTGCTAATGGGTCCTTTTGGATTGTCCATTCATGATATTCGCAAAACTGAGTTTTGGTACGCAGAAGAAATGTACAGAACAGATTTGCGCCAAGAATGTCCTAAGGATAGCGGTGAGCCTTACAAAAATTATGACGAGTATCCCAAAGTCTCCCTCATTCCTCTAGGACCCATTATCGTAAAACAAGACTATAAACACCTGACATTCTCAGGAGCATTCAGAATTCCAGAAATCTCCTTACCTAGAGACCCATACATGATTTGCGATAAGAAAAATCCCGCGCCACCCGCTGCCGTCTCCATCGACGAAATCCGTATCAATATCGACTCAGATGTCGAGTACATTTGGGCGGGCAAGAACGGAAAGGAGTATCGGTGGTGAGATTCAGGACGTGGCCGACATGCTTGTACGAGCTCGGTTTAGCGACCGGCGACTGCTTGTTTGGGATAATAAGTGTCCTTACGCCCATCGCGTATCTCTCTTGCTAATGGAATAATCCGAGGATCTGTATGTAGGGGGGAAACAAAGTCTTGCGCTTTTACTCCGTACATGGAAAAACGGGGGTTTGATATTTCTCCTTTACCACCAGGTCGGCGCAGCCCCCCGTTAATGCCAGTCTCAATGTCGTTATCAAGAATGCCAATGACATGTTTACCAGAACCTAGAGGATCAAGATAACAAATTCTTCCGTCGGCAGCGACAACAACCTTCGTGTGTATACCCCCTCCCGCAACACGAAAGGAGAATCCTTCGGACATGAATACTCGACGTGGATCGTTGACCATTTTCTCTATCAAAGCGGCTTTGGTCCCACAATCACCTTCACGCTGACTAAATACTGCCGGAGCCAATACTACAGAGGCTTTATTTGAAAATGGTAATTTGTTACCGGCCTCAAATGCTGCAAAAACAAGTTTACCAAAGGTATCCGCCCTTTCAGCTTTCAAGAATGCTTCTCGCGTCGTTGCGGGTAATGTCTGAACATTTGCTGGTGACTTAATCCGCGGCGGAGGACCTTTTAGATTCATCACCCATTCTTGTGATATTTTCTGGCTCATTTGCTTTGTTGCTTGATTGTATTCAGCCATCAAAACCGCAGTAGTAGTACCGACATTGAATGTTCCGTTGTTTCTCTTCCCTAAGTACAAGTTAACTATGTGCTCAGAAACAATAATTTCCACCATGTCTGTATCAGATGGGTTCTCTTTCGAAGCCTTTTCAGTGACAATTTTTGATGAAAATTCGTCTTTTTTTAATGCTCTACCTTCAAAATTCACATGTGCTGTGATACCCAAAGGTGCCTGGTCCACACGTGCTATAGGTATAGGTACGCGCATTCTGATGGGCCCTCTCTCATTCGTAATTTTGCATGGAACATCTATGCGGACAGTTGTCGCTTTCCATCCTGAGGGCGGAATGACGTGACGGGTGTTCTCAGCAAAATAGTTCTTAGGCAAAGGCAAGGTAAGAATTCCCGCTTTTTCAATATCTTTCTGCTGGGCGAGAATTTTTTCCATTCGGACTGCTTCTTTCGTCTTTGGGACCTCTTTTACTAACGGCGGAGGATTTTTCACAGGCGGAAAAGGACGAACCAGCGGCGGAGTCTTTTTTGGCAGCTCTGGAGTAACGGGAGGAGTCACGGGGACTTCGGACATGGGCATCGGTCCGGAGGCCGGAGGATCGGACATGGGAAGCTCTGGAGAAAACTTCGGCGCATCAACCGGGATATCTGGAGGAGTTTTTGCGACTGGAGGCAGCTCGACAATCGGAGCTTGCACCGGTGGTTCCACATGAGGTTCCACTTTTTTTTCATCTTTCTTCGACACAGGAGTATCAACCTTGGCCACAAGAACCTCATCAACTTTGTCCTTTGTCTCTCCGGATTGTTTTTGAACCTTCCACACAACACCTGCCGCAGTGATGAAGCCCACGAGCACCAGGGCAGCACCCCCGACGTAGGCGACAGTCTTTGAGACTATACTTTTCTGCCGCGACGATGATTCCACCGTACGTTTTGCGGGAGTTGGAAGATCTTCATTTTCATCAAAATCGAACTCATCTTTTTTGCTTTCTTTCGCCGGAGATTGCCCTCTTCGTTTCGGCGCTATGCGGAGATTTTCAAACGTCTCCTCTGATCCTGAGGCCTGCGAAGCAGACGCGCGCTCTGGTTTCAATTTATCACCGGCTTGCCGTCGCAGAAACGCTTCGAGGCGCTGCTTTTCTCTCATGAGGTGATAAAACAATTTCTTTTGCGCG
>CAYGNM010000027.1:0-6067 GCA_964351275.1 uncultured Candidatus Peribacteria bacterium
ACCTCTTGGTTCGAAGCCAAGCGCTCTATCCAACTGAGCTACGAGGGCACTGCGATAAAGATACAGGAAATACAGAGAAACTGCTTCCCCTGAAACGTAATCACCAAGGAAGTGCTGATCGAAACGCTCGTCCGACTTTTCGAACAAAACCTCCTATAGTCCGCACCGGCACTCCCTGCATATCAGGCGACAACTCCGGAGACTTCAGAGGCGTCCCCGGAGTGAGCTCTTTGATGGACGGAACTCCGTACCTGAAAAATTCGTCTGCGGGCAATTCTTGACTCGGTCCAAACCCCCCTGCAACCATTCTAGCCACTTGGACGAAATAACCCTCCTTCGAAACCCGCACTTTCAGCAAATACCATCTCTCTTTGTTTCCTTGGTCATCGATGATGTCAATGTAGTGTCTGTTGTAGTTCTCATCGTAGTCAGCAGCACCAGACTCATGGTGCAATTCATACCATTGGTCCAGATATTTCCCCTTCTCCTCCGGATCATCCACATCGCCACCGCCATCGTGACCACCGGGTCCGTCGTCATCCCCACGCCATGCTTCATCGTCGCCATCGGGGAGAGTAATTGCCATAGAGGCTTAGTATAGCGCAAAACGCCGTTTTCCGCTACAATAGTGGGAATGTCCGAGATTGACTTCCGGCATTACATGGAAAGCAAAACGAACTTTTAGAGCCTAGAAATTCTGGAGACCTTCGGGTACGAATATCCATTCCCCTTATGGCAAAAATCGACGCAGAAAACGACGGCCAGAATCAAAAAGAACTGCAAATAGAGCAATCGAACTCTATTGCGCCACATGATCATGTGACCATTGACCAGTGGGTGGAGAACTTCCACAACTCGATGCAAAACCGTTCGAGTACTATCGGTCATGCGGGTCGGCATTTGCATCGGGGATACAGCACTGATACAAGTCTTCCGATGAGTCGCGAAGAATTGCACACACAGGCCCTCGCCATGAACGCCAACCTCGACCGATTGCACAAAGGCGCAACTCCGGAGGAAGTATTCGGAAAGGAGTGGAATGAGGCATTCGTTTCACAGGAGGACATCGACTCCGGCAAAGTCACTCTGCACTGCGGATGCATGGATGAGCGGGTTCCTGATATGGAGAATGGACTCAAAATCGGAACGGCCGGGTCAGGAATTCTTATGACAAATTTTGGCCACCCGCGTTTTCAGACCGATGATGTCGAAGAAATCTACGAATTTCTCGCCGATCCGGAATCAGGCGATGCGAACTTCTGGGCCTTCATTCAATCGCTCAAAGAACAGCAGAAGGCCGGGGCGACAATTGTCGTTTCCGATCATGCAGGCTGCGGCGCGGCGGTGATTTTCTGCGATCGTTTCCCGGAAAAGAAACTCGATGCAGCTATATGCGCAAAAAAGGCAGCTTTGCGTTTGAAGCGGGCGCTCGGACTTGCCGGAGAACCTCTACATAGCGGCTACGACAAGGAGGATCTTCCCAAGATGAACCGAGATCCGGTCAATCATGACGCTCATTGTTTGGTGATCGACACCACAAACCGATTCCGCGCCGATACGGTGAACGAGAAATTGCGCGGATTGAAACTTTCGGGAATTTCATTCCTCAAGGACGCGAACAACGAAGAGCAGAACGGCTATTTGCGCGTGGAAGTCGAGAAAGGCTCTGAGATCATCGCAGGAATCCATGGCACAGGCATTAAGGATGCCCCACTCCTCGTTATCACCGATCCTGCTGATCCAAACTCGAAGAAAACTGCCGAGGAGCGTTATGCGCTCAGTCGTCACGAAGGACGCAAAATCTACTTCATTGAGGCACCGGTGTTGGAAGGAAAAGTGGCCCCTTAGGGCCTTGATTTCCCCGGACAAGTCTGGATAAATGGTTATCGGAATGGTATTTGACTTTTATAGTACTTTTTGTCATAATTACCTATTACATTCATGCCTACTCCTAATATTCCCACCGGGAACAATCCTCCAGAGGGAGTAACACGCCGTGAGTTCCTCAAAAAATCTGCTGCAGCTGCAGCCGCTGCTGGTTTGGGTGTTGTTGGATACGTAAAGAGACAGGAAATCGGAGAATTATTTCACGGTCACGATGCAGATCCAAAACTCCTGGAGGACATCGCACTAAAATACCAGGAACAGAACGGCATCTACGCCGAAATGGCAGACGCGGAGACCCTGCAGAAATTCTATGACGCTTTGCCAGAGAAACATCATGCATTTATGAGGCTGGAGGATATTCGCGCCGGCCGCGTGGGCAAGAAATGCGCCTGCTGCTCCGACGAAGGCAATCGAGAGGTGCTCGATGAACAGGAGCGACCGATGCAGCTTCATCGTTCGCCTGGATCGAGAATTCCCCTGGATCTCGGTGCCATCCATCCTCTCAACCCAGAAGCTGTCAACAGAACAGCGCGAGATCTCCTACGCCATGGAGTCAAAGTGGTCAACGGCCATGCGGGGTGCGGGGCCAAGAAAATCGTTCTGCAGAACTACTACCGAGCTATTGGCAGGCGGGACTTGGCGGACGGATTGACGCCCGAAGACATAGACAAGTTCGACAGAGATTTTACGGAAGCCGTCGCCCGTCAGATGAAGGAAATCCTCATTGAGGAAGGCCGCGCTGCCGAAGCCGAAGAGATCGAATCGGGATTCATTGAGACCCTCGACCGACCGAAGGAATTCCACGTGGCCCGCAGCGTCATACTAGACGATACCGGCTTGTTCAACGCCAAGTTCGACGGCCTGCCGCAGGCGTTCGTCGATACCACCGAGAACGACGACCTGGAAGAATTGCTTTACGGAGCCGATGAATTGATCAAGATTGCGTTCGATCGTGATCACGGCTTCGGACGGCACTTCGGTACGGAGCGGCAACATCAGTTCGTCGTCATCTGCGTCGCCAGAAACAAGAAACGCCTGGATGACATGATGGAAAGCGTGGAGAAGTATCGACAGAAAAACCTAAATCTCTCCATCAGGAATAAGGTGCGCGTGGATGGATTCGTGAAGTGAATGATTTGACAGGAACACTCGATCAGATACTCTCCGCTTTGTGAACACTCCCTACGTCCTCTCCTGCTCCCCTTCTTCCTCCTCCTGCTCAAGCGAGCAGAGGGTGAGTTGTCGGTAGACCGTAGAGACGCCGACCTTTCCACCCTCGCCGACGAGGGTCTTTTTGTATAGTCTTTCCCCCTTTCTCATGATTACCCACCTCCACGAAAGCAACGGCCATACACAGTTAGCAACGCCGGAGAAACCTGCGGCGAAACCTCTGCCGGCACATCAGGAATTTCGAGCAGCGTTCGAAGCACTCTACGACGGACTAGCGGATGGCGCGCCGGCCGACGTCAGTCACGAGCGCGCCAATGCACTCTATCGCGTGCAACTCAAAAATCTGGTCGCTGCAGGAAAGCTAAACACGGAGCAGGCAAATGCACTTCTGCAACAAGCGGAAGGAGAATTGCGACCGCACGAATTGCGTCCATACGACTTCCGCGTGAGATACCTTACGGAAGACATGAATAAAGAACCTGCAGGAGAGGATGGATCGCAGATCGTCTACGAGAATGGATCTTGGTTCCGGATGAACCCAAACGGATGGGAGCGCATGTCTCGTGCAGAAGTTCTCGAACACTTCGAGTGTGAGGGGACCATTCTCTACTTCGTTCGCATGATCATGGAAAAATTGCAGCGCAGTTTCACCTCGAAGCAGAAGACAGCTCCTCCAGCAACCTTCTATTCACCTCCACCTGCTCCCCCAATGACTTCACCGACACCCACTCCTTTGCACCATGAAGATCCCCGCCCACGGGACCGTACAGAAACGCAGGGATGCCCCGCGCGGTGAAGAATCGTGCATCCGAGGAACCGTGATCGCGGCTGATGGGGACGGAGTGACCGGTGACGCTATCGGCGATCTTCTTGATCCTCTGCACCATCGGATGCGCGGGATCGCAGAATACGGGCGGCGCAGTTTCGACTTTCTCCAGTCGACACCCGGCGGGGACGGAGCGGGAGAGGAGCGCAAATGCGTCGTCGGGCGTCTTGCAGATCGTGGGCGGAAAGCGCATATCGAGGAGGCAGCTGGCTTCGCCGGGAATGCGGTTCATCGCGTCACTGCCCGTGAGGACAGTCGGAGTGAGAGTGATCTCCCAGGCATCTGCAGAGGGCATCGGGAAACGTGACTGCAGCGCGGCGATTCCGTTTATGAGGATGGGAATCGGATTCTCGCTCTTCCACGGCATCGCCGCGTGGCCGCTCTTGCCCGACGCGATGAGCCGGACCCAGAGCGCGCCTTTGAGTTCGGTGACGATCGCATCCGTCTCGCCGGTATCGGGCGTGAAGGCGACGGGAACGTTCCCCAGAACTCCGCGATCGAGCAATTCGCCCGGCGTGTGTCCGCCGGTTTCCTCGTCGCTCGTAAGGAGGACGCTGACGGGAGGGACGCGACCGTGATCACACGCTTCCTTATACGCGATCAGAAACGCGAGGTCGGCACCTTTCATGTCTTTGACGCCGCGCCCCAGCGCAGTATCACCTTCAATGCGGAGTGTGAACTGCGCGTCGGTTCCCGGAACAACATCGGTATGCCCAAACCAGAGCAGTGCTGGATCCGCATGACGGAGGAAGAGATACGGCGCGCCTTTGATGTCACCACGTTCCAAAGAAAGTCCGGACGATGCCAAGAATTCTCGCAGGATCCAGTCCAGGCACTGTGTTTTGACCACCGTATCGTTTCCCACCGTACGGAAGGCGATGAACGTGCGGAGGAGATCGGTGAGGGGGCTCATGGGTGGAGAGTAACTGTGCACCTTTCGACTTCGCAATCGCGAAATCAAAAAGCGCCGCTTCTCATTTCAGAGAAACGACGCCCTTCGCGTACAACGACGACTACCTTCGGCGCTTCTTTGTCGCCTTCTTCGCCTTCTTTTTCGTCGCCTTCTTCTTTTTCTTAACCATAGAAGAGAGTGGAAGAAATAAAACTTCTTCCGACTTTACGCTGAGTGCTCCCGCTTGTGAAGAATTTCACGAAGCGTGAAAAAGAAAATGTGATGTTGTAAAAATCATACTTCGTCGAGCATGTGTCCCATTTTTTCTTTTTTTGTTTTCAAATATTTTTTCTGGTGCTCCGATGTCGGCACGATGTGGATCGGCAATTGATCGGTGACGTGGAGTCCGTACCCTTCGAGTCCGATGCTTTTCTTCGGATTGTTGGTGAGCAGCCGGAGCGTGCCGATGCCGAGATCTTTGAGAATCTGCGCACCGATGCCATACGTACGAAGGTCTACGGGAAGCCCTAATCTCTCATTCGCTTCAACCGTATCCAGACCCTGCTGCTGGAGTGCATACGCTTCGATCTTCTTCGCGAGTCCGATGCCTCTTCCTTCCTGACGAAGATAGAGGAGGACACCAGAACCTTCCGCATTGATTCTCTGCATCGCGAATTGCAACTGACCGCCGCAATCGCACCGGAGTGATCCGAACGCATCGCCGGTCAGGCACTCGGAATGCACGCGGACAAGCGTGGGACTCAGCGGGGAAATTTTTCCTTTGACGAGCGCAATGTGCTCGCCGCCGTTCACGGAATCGTGATACACGATTGCCTTCCACAGTCCCGTCTCCGTCTGAAGATCCGACTCGGCCTGACGCCGCACGAGTGTCTCGTGTCGGCAGCGCCACGCGATCAGGTCGGCAATCGCGATCACGGGAATATCGTGCTCCATCCCGAACGCATGAATCGCGGGTAGGCGCATCATCGTGCCGTCGTCATGCATCAGTTCACTCAGAACGCCGCCGGACCGCAGACCCGCGAGGACACAGAGGTCCACCGTCGCTTCGGTGTGGCCGGCGCGGACCAGCACGCCGCCATCCTGCGCGCGAAGCGGGAAGATGTGGCCGGGATGCCGCAGATCATCCGAACGCGCGACGGGATTGATCGCAGCACGCACCGTCGCAGCGCGATCGTGCGCGGAGATGCCGGTGGTGATGCCCTCGGCAGCATCGATGCTGATGGTGAACGGTGTTCCGAGGCGCGACGTGTCGCGATCGACTATCGGTGGTA
>CAYGNM010000027.1:6077-9647 GCA_964351275.1 uncultured Candidatus Peribacteria bacterium
TCAAATCAACGGTGATTCTGGTACCCATCGTCTACGAAGGCCATCTTCTCGCTCGTCACATGCTCGGCCGCCAGCACTAGATCGCCCTCGTTCTCCCGGTCGGCATCATCGATGACGATCACAAAGCGACCGGAACGCAGCGCGTCCAGGGCGTCGGGGATGGTGGACAATGAGGGCATGGAAAAACGATTATAGGAAATCCGTGAAACATTGTCACCTGAAACGCTCTGTACGGACGCCCCGGCGGGGCGTCTCTACTTCACCTGAATCGTATACGTCTGCCGCACCGATACCGGTTCTGCATGCCGGATCCCGACCATATACGTTCCCGGTGGATAGAGATACTTCTGCTCGCAATCGGGGTTCTTAAATCCGTAGATATCCACATCATTGAGCGGATAGATGATGCATCCTGTCCGCAGCACGCTCGCGACGCTCAGGGTCATCTCGCGGCCGCCATTCTCGACGATCTTGGCATCTTTCGGAACAGTGAAAGTGAACCAATCTTCCAGATCGCCCGCACCGAGATCATCGGTGCGAATTTGTCCAAGGGGCAGCACTGCGGCCTGCGAGAAGCCGTCGTTCCCGTCGCCAACGATTTGCTTCGCATGCACACTGAAGGGTGCCGCAAGCAAAGAGGGCGTCAGCTCCAGCCGCCAGTTTCCCGGTGAGAGCGCCGCGCGGATCGTGCAGTTTTTTCCCTCTTCAAAGCCGAGGTAGTACTCTTGGCTAAATCCGCTCTTGCCGAGGAGATAGAGCCGGCAGGTGACGGTGCCCATGGTCCAGTCGGTGATCGTCGCCTGAAACTCCATCATCACAGGCTCCGGCAGTCGGAACAGGTAGGACGTGGGCAGCTTGCCGTCGAACGTTCCTTTATCGGTAAACGGTGCATTCACATTTTTGGTGCTCGCCTGGATGCGCTGGAGCGCCGCTTCTTCCTGCGCGATGGTCCTGAGCGCCGCAGCCGCCCGCCTCTCGATCTCCGACAACGCCGAGGAAGAGGATGCTTCGGCCGCACTCGGAGGCGCAGCTTCAGTGCTGGAAGATGAGGAGGACGGGATGATGACGGGGAACGTCCGGATCACTTCCAAAGCGTTCCAGATATAGGCGGCCGCCTCACCGCGTTCAAGAATCTTTCCCGGAGAGAAACTTGGCTGCTCCTGGCCGGGAATCGGGAGGATCTTCTTCGCGAGCGCCGTATGCACATATCGAGCATGCCAATCCGTCGCGCCGACGTCGCCGTACATTTCCACGGCAACACTCAAATCCGCCTCGGGAATCCCGAGAATCACGAGCGTCAGCTTGAGCGCTTCTGCGCGCGTCACCGGCTGGCCGGGCTTGAAAGTCTTTTTCCCATCAACACCGGTATAGCCTTGAACGAAGCCATGCTTGGCAGCATCACAGACCGTGAACTCGTACCAGCTGCCTTCCTGCACGTCGGGGAAGCATCCACCCACTTTCTCCGGCGTCAGTTTCGCCGCGCGGTAGAGCATCGCGAGCATGGCAGCGCGATTGACCGGATCGTGGGGACGGAACGTACCATCCGGATTGCCGTTGATCACACTCATCTCGGAGAGCCGGTCGACCGCATGCTCGTGGATGTACGTCGCAGGGGTATCGGGAAAACTCGCTGCCGACGCGGCAACGGGAAGGAGGAGAGATGCCAGGACCAAGAGGGATCGGACACGCATCGTGGCCGTGATCCTACGTCGAACAACTTCGTTATTCAATGGAAGAAGAACTCAGCTTGGGGAATTGCGCAAGGCGATTGTAGTGTCTGCAGATTATTCTTCATCAGAAGCCTGATGCACTCTGGCATTGAATTGCAATCGATCGAAGTCGACAACTCTCTTCACAAGTTCCTGAATAACGGGAAGCAATCTTTCTTTCCAACGAGGAGAATCTGCCAATCGACTGATCAGTATTGTCGCCGATTTTTCCAGCAAATCCTTGGCTTCTTCCGAGGAATGGTTCAAATTTCCTTCGGCAAAATGATCAAGGACGGAGCATCTTCCGTCGGAACTTCTGGGTGGATAGAGGACTTGCTCGGACAACATGCACTGCACCAAATACTCGACCAGACGATCGTCTTGGGAAGGAGTACTGAGTACGTGTTTCAGATGCGCCTGATGCTGATCCGAATCAAAGGTTTCAGTCATGCAAAGAAACATATACCTTTTGGAAACGTACAATCAAGACAGACATTCACTCCCGTGTTCCCGCAATCTGCGCGAGTGAATGCAATACAGCCCGAGCGGCTTCTCCCCCTTTGTTGTGTGACCCCGCTGATCGGACTTTCGCCTGAGAGAGTTTTTTGACGTAGAGCACCTCGAAGGCAAACGGCATTCCATGTGTGACTTGAACGTCCATGATGCCGCGCGCGGTTTCTCCGGCAATGAGTCTGGCATGGTGCGTCTCGCCCTCCACGATGATCCCGAGCCCGATCAGCGCATCGGCTTTCTTCTCCTGCGCAAGCACAGCACCGATCAGCGGGATTTCAAAAGATCCGGAGACGGGATAGTCCGTGACATTCTTCGCATCGATCCCCGCCGCGATCAGCGCCTCACGCGCACCAGCGACGAGTGTGCCCACCTCCTCTGGATAAAAGGAGGAGTGGATGATGGCGACGCGCCAGGAGGGATCGGCTTTTACCGCCGGTAGCGGTTTGTGATCAGTGCGCATAGGACTCGGAAGAATATCGTTTTTGCGCAGTCCTCACCATCACATCCGTCTCAATATTCACCTGATCTCCTTTCTTGAGTGACCCGAGCGTCGTGTTCTCCAGTGTGTGCGGGATGAGGGCGACAGTAATTTGATCGCCCTGAATTTTCGCAATGGTGAGCGAGACGCCGTCGATGGCAATGGAACCTTTTGCCAAAGCAAAACGGACAACGGACAGTGGACAACGGACAATGACCAGCATGCCTCTGTCCTCTGTCCTCTGTACTCTGTCCACTTCTCCAGCTGTCTCCACATGCCCCTGCACAACGTGTCCATCCATTCTGTCTCCCATCTTCATCGCCCGTTCCAGATTCACTCTGTCTCCTTTCTTTAGACTCCCGAGTGTCGTCTTCGAGATTGTTTCTGGAATGACGTCGAAACGCATGGATGACGGAGTCAGTTCGACTATGGAGAGACAGACCCCGCTGACACAGACACTCGATCCGATCTTCAGATCATCAAAAGACTTCGGGCGCTCGATGGACAATCCCTGGGGATTTTTTTCCATGACGCTGGCCATTGATTCGATGATTCCGGTGAACATCTCCCTGATTCTACCTCTTTAACCCTAGACAGCCGCCATTTTTTTGTGTAGGCTGTAGGGCCTACGCGGCCGCAGACGCGGGCCGTTTTTTAATGTTTCACATTCTCCGTATGGACCCGAAAAAGAACGACAGCATCATCGTCCGGGGTGCCAAGATGCACAACCTGAAGAACATCGATGTGCAGATCCCCCGCAATAAACTCACGGTGATCACCGGGCTCTCAGGCTCGGGCAAGTCATCGCTGGCGTTCGATACGATCTTCGCGGAAGGGCAGCGCCGCTACGTGGAGAGTTTGAGCGCGTAC
>CAYGNM010000028.1:0-9449 GCA_964351275.1 uncultured Candidatus Peribacteria bacterium
AGCGTCTGCATGGCATGCAGAAGGTCAGGGGTTCAAGTCCCCTCATCTCCACCAATTTGCTATCGTCTACCCATGCACGTTGCCTTCCTCTTAGGTTCCAAGCAAGATATCGACTTCACCCAGAAGATCGCCGATCTGCTGACGGAGTTCGGTGTGCCATCGGAAATCATCGTTGCCTCCGCGCACAAAGTGCCGGAGAAGGTGGTGGAGCACATCAAGACGCTCAATGCGCGGAAGGACCCGACCGTGGTTATCACCGTCGTCGGCATGAGCAACGGCCTCGGTGGAGTGGTAGCCGGGAGCTGCGTCCATCCGGTCATTAACTGCCCGCCGTACAAGGATCTGGCGGAATATCTCACCGACATCCACAGCAATCTCCGCATGCCCTCCGATGTTCCGGTAATGACGGTCCTGAACCAGAAAAATGCCGCGCTGTGCGCGCTCAGGATTCTCGGGGAAACTGATGCGGCACTAAAAGCGAAAGTGATGAAGAGGATTGAGAAGGTGAAGGCGGAATATTGATTCCCCTGTTGATTATGTCGAAAGAAATTCCTGATAGTACTGCGGAAAAGCTGCTGAGTCGTTTGCTTGTGCTGGCAGATGTCGCGAGAGATCCACAGTCACCCCAGAAAACTCAACTGGATGGAAAAATTAAATTAAGTGATGAAATTTCATTCGTGAAGACTGATCTTGAACCTCGCTTCACTGACAGATATAAGAAAAAAAGTGCGGCTGTCCGATCTTTTCTCAAGGAATTTTTGAAACTTCCGAGTGTGACTCCGGAAGAGGTGAGTACAGAAACGAGCAATGAGTAATCTCCTTACTTACGATGTATGATCAACATATGCCATCAATGACCCTCCCCGACCTCCAGGCAAAACTCCGGGAATGGAAAGGCTGCGAACTCCACAAGACGGCGACGCAGGCTGTTCTTGGTGAGGGGAACCCCCACGCAGACATCATGTTTATTGGCGAAGCGCCCGGGCAGAAAGAAGATGAACAGGGCCGCCCGTTCGTCGGTCCGGCTGGGCAATTCTTGGATGAACTCCTCGGGACAATCGGGCTGAAGCGCGCGGACGTCTACATCAGCAATGTGGTGAAGTACCGCCCCCCGGCAAACCGCGAGCCGACGCCGGAGGAGAAGGAGCAGTGCATGCCGTGGCTGAAGATGGAGATCGCTCTGATCAAGCCGACGGTGATTGTGCCGCTGGGCCGCCACGCGCTCGGGCACTTCTTCACCAAGCTCACCATCACCGAAGGGCATGGCAAACCCCAGACGCTGAATGACACGGTGACCGTTTTTCCGATCTACCATCCGGCAGCGGCACTGCATAATGGGAGTCTGCGGCAGGCGTTGTATGATGATTTTAAGGCGTTGGGGGAGTTTTTGAAGACGAGAAAGTAGCTGATTAGCTTCTTAGCTTGTTAGCTTTTTAGCTTCTGCGTTGATGCACTTCTCTCCCAGATGAGGTTCCTCACATGATTAGCTACACTTCAACAGTGAAAGCTAAGAAGCTAACCAGCTAACAAGCTCATATCCCATGACATCCCTCCTCTTCGGAATCTCCGTCTCCGCATTACTGTCCACGACCTCTTTATTGGTGGTGATCTTCCGCGTCAGTCCCCTCACCGCTCCCGGCGCCGCGATCCCCGCTTTCTTCATCAGTCTTTTCCTCGCCGTCAGTTCGGTGATGACGCTGGTCTTCTATACGCTCTGGCGCTTCGTCCCGCTCCATTCATGGGATTTGGGACAGATCCTGGGCATCTCGGTCCGCCAGGGCGTCTTCACCGGCCTCGCGACGGTGATCCTGCTGCTCTTCCACCTCCTCGGTCTTCTCACGTGGTGGATCGCGATCATGATCTACGTGGTGTTTGTGCTGGTGGAGCTGGCGCTGAATTCATAATATACTCCACGCATGTCCGATTTAGGTTCTTACGAAGCCAAGATTCAGTCTGCAGCGACCGCTGCGGAATTGGACGCGCTGGAGCTCGATATTTTCAGTCGCAAGCACGGCGCGCTGACCCTCGCGATGAAGGATCTCGGAACTCTCCCTCCCGCGGAGAAAGTGAAGAAAGGTCAGGAGATGAACCGATGGAAGCAGACGCTCACAGAGGCGCTGGTCAGTCGCCGCAAGGAACTCTCGACGAAATCGATGGGGGCGCTCGCATCGGAAGACAAACTGGATGTGACTCTCGAGCTGCCGCCGAGCGAGCGCGGTCATCTGCATTTGATCCCCGAGTTCATCCGGCAGATCGATGATGTGTTCGCGCGGATGGGATTCCAGTTCGTTGACGGTCCCGAAATCGAGTCGGAGAAGAACAACTTCAACGATCTCAATATCCCCGAACACCACCCGGCGCGGGATTCACAGGACACGTTCTGGATCAGTGACCAGAAGGCCGACCTGCCTCCCGATCAGAAGTTCGTCCTGCGCACGCACACCTCGGGCGTGCAGATCCGCTACGCCTCCACGCACAAGCCGCCGTTTCGGATCATCTACCACGGGAAAACCTACCGCAAAGATTCCGATGCCACACACTCGCCGATGTTCCACCAGTTCGAGGGCATGATGATCGGCAAGGATGTCTCACTCGCGAACCTGAAAGGAGTCCTAGTGACCGCCATGCGTGAATTGATCGGACGCGATGTGGAATTCCGCTTCCGCACCGGCTTCTTCCCGTTCGTGGAACCGGGCCTGGAGATGGACATGATGTGGCAGGGCGACGAGAGCGAGAGCCGCGAAGGCAAGTGGCTCGAAATGGGCGGCTGCGGCATGGTGCACCCGAACGTCCTCAAGAACTGCGGCATCGATCCCGACGAGTGGCAGGGCTTCGCCTTCGGCTTTGGGGTCGAGCGTCCGCTGATGATCAAGCACCGGATTCCCGACCTGCGCTCGTTTTATCACGGGGACCTACGATTTCTCCGGCAGTTCTAATTCCTCTCTATAGACCAGGATAATCATCCTGACTTTCAACATGCAAACGCGGCTTCTCTCCAGGCTTCGGCTTTCGAACCAAATGTAACCATTCATCCTGGCTCAACGGCTTTTCAACCTGCTTTTCTTTCTTTGACCCGTTATTGGCAACGGGATTAAATAATGCATTCGCTGGTTCCAGTACTCCATTTATATTGATCTGCCCCAATGCGTAATCAACCGCCTTTGGATCAAGTCTATTTAGTGACCCTTCTTTTGACGGCTTCGCTTCAAATCCAGCAAGAAATGCATCCCTCTCTGGATCTGTCTCGTTCTCGGCTGGCATAAAATTCTTCGCGATAGAACTCATAGAAGGTGGGGAGGGATTACTGTTATATTATAATATATTATTTATATAATGTCAAATTCTAGTTCCGCCCCGAATTCAAGCTGGAAGCTGAACACCCACCTGCACGATGGCCTATATGCCCTACGCCACCAATTTCCATCTCGCTCAGCGTACGTCATCCATGCTCTTGCTGATGGGATTTCAGCTCTCCTTCCTGCGTGATTTCGTGAAAGGGAAATTCATCGATACTGCCCAAGGTGAATTCTCGTCCATAGACTTTTTTCAAAGCGCATCTCACTTGCGCCGCCGGTTTCAAGAGGAGTTCGTCCGCAATGTTCAGAAGATGACGATGGTTCGGGTCTGCAAATGACAGAGGGCGTTGCTGCCCTGTCACGAGACGTTTCACCCTGGTCCAGATACTCGGCCGTTCCGGCTCTACTGTGGGAGGCGGGATCATGCCCAACTCCTGAGCCAACAGTAGGAGGGCCCACGTTGATGCATTTGCATGAGAGAGACCTTGCGGGACATTGGGGTCAAAGTTCGGATGTGACCATTCCACCATGTACTTTCTCCATTCGGCAATCATGAGGGTGTGGTTCGACGAGAGTGCAGCAGCCGTCATCTGAGCAGATAACTCGCTCAACGATGATCCGAAAAGTGCCTTGGCACGTTCATCGCAGGCATTGAACACCTGCCGCATCTGGCCATTCTGCGTCAGTAAGGCATCGGCAAATTTTGGATAGTAGTCCTGACCAACATGTTCTCCGATGAGGCGCCGCACTCTTTTGGCGTCGATGCCGTGGCGCAGTTCTTCCAAGAGTGTCCGGACCTCCATGTCTCCATACATCCTGTTCGCGTCCTCATACTGGGATGCGACGATGCCGGCATACTCTTTCCACCCTGCAATGGAAGCGGGCGTCTCGCCGCCCGTATGCATGGCTATCTCCACGTCGGGATTGGGATGCGTTATGGACTCATGCAAGGCTCTCAGGGTATGAATATTCCCCTCCAGTTCATTACGCGTCATGACCACGTATCCTTGTATTCCATCGTAGGCGACATGAGGCTCGATCTCCGGAGGCAGGGGGAAAAGCGACCGCATGTAGACGACCGGAATAGAATGATCATGGAACTGATAGGTCTGAATCGCCTCGACTGTATGGACGCCGACTTTTACGTATTCCCACAGAGGGGGTGCCTCTTCGCCTTCAACTGAATAACGTATGCTTTTCCTGGGACACCGCATAAGAAACTTATTTCGCTGCATGAACCAGCGTTCGTTCAGTGATTTCAATGCAAGCACAAATCGACTCTGGTCCGATGGTGCATCATCAGCGTCGACGCCATCGCCCTGCTTCAATGCGTCCATTTTTGTTTCATTGATGACATCACGCCAAGGTTGACGATGTTCATACGGCAGCTTCGCGCTTAATTTCCTCAGTGCATCCCAGTCCTGCAATCCTGAGTCTGCGAGCTCCTTCAAGGCAGGCCAGACACTCTGACACGTCCACTCGATATCTGCTTGTTTGCGTCCCTGCTCCTGGGCTTCCCGGGAGATGTTCTTCGAAGATGCGACGGTACGATCGACGTGGATGACGTGCGAGAGCATTTCGCGCAACTCACTCATCCTCGAGAAGATTGCTGTGCGAGCCCCTCGTTTTATTTTTCGGGCACCAATGAGGCGATCGACATGCTGGTCTACGAGTGAGGGATGGCGGATGACCTCATCGATATCCAGAATGAGCGGCAGCAGTTGCTGACATCGTCGACGCAGAAAGAGCGATACCTGCTGGCGCAACGCATTCTTTTTGTCGTCCGTCAGTTCATCAAAATTCGGCTTCTGAGAGATCAGTGGCAGGTTGTGAACAAAGATCATGCCGTTATTTTCTTCAAGAGAATTTTTCATGATTCAATGACTCGCTCAAGATTGTTATTTTAACAATTTATTCTAATATGTCAAATTTCTATCTGTTGAAATTTCAGCCTATAAGGCTAATAGATCATGAATTTTGAAAGAAAGAGGATTTCGCTTACATTGTACAAGGAAATGAAATAGTGTCTTTATGCACGTTGGTTTCGTTCATTTACCCCGCCGAAGAACCCCATTTAAAAGGAGATTCATCATGATCGACGACCGCGAAGAAATGGAGGAGAGACAACGCAAGCTGTCTCTCCATTCACCACAAAAATTCGTTGAGCACCGGGAATCACTGCATGAGAGATGGACGTACGCCATCCAGCAGTGGACCGAAGCGGGTGGCAGCTGGCGAGAAGTGCCGGCGGTCATCGCGGCTCTTCTCCTCAGTCTCGTATTCCGTGCTTGGGAAAACATCGCAGGAGTGGTCTTGAGCTCTATTATTGTTTGGTGGGCAATCGCTCACCGCATGGAGCATGGGACCGCCTGGATGTGGATCGAAATCGTTCTCGCTCTGTTCCCCCAAACGCCACTGCTGTTCTTTATATTCGGATCAGCATGGCAGATTCTAAAAGAGCCGTGGCTGCCTGCCACGGACTGGGATACAGAATGGCTCGAGAGGCACGAAAGAGAATTCACGGCAATTTTCCAATTTTGGAATCCAGCGCTGTTGGGCCTGCTCGTGGTGGTACTGATGTTCGTCATCCTCATGGGATTCCGCTGATGTGCTGCCGCTCCATGGATGGAGCGGCTTTTTTATTGTGTCTTCCCCCACCCCTGCGGATCCTTCGCAAATCCCGCGATCATCTTAGCATCCTGCTGCGTGATCCTCCCCTGTTCCAATGCGACCTTCACGAGACTCGTGATGGTGGTGAGCGGATGGAGTTTGATGCTGTTCTCGGTAGCCGATTCCGTCGCCGACTCGAATTCGTAGGTGAAGATCGAAACGATGTCGGTGACCACAGCCTTGCCCTCGTCGCGCAATGCCTCAACGGTGGAAAGGGAACTGCCGCCAGTGCTGATCAGGTCTTCCACCACAACCACATGTTTCTCCGGTTTCAGATCACCTTCGATGCGCTTCTTGGCTCCGTGCTCTTTCGCTTTGGCCCGGACGTAGATGAACGGAAGGTTCAAGCGATCGCTCACAAGAGCGGCCCAGCCAATCGCGGCAGTCGCGGTTCCGGCAACAACATCCGGTTCAATGTGGAGCGACTTGATGCGCGATGCGAGCGCCTGCACAAAGAACGTCCGCGCTTCGGGGTGGCTGTAGATCATCCGGTTGTCGCAGTAGATGGGCGACTTGATCCCGCTGGTCCAGGTAAATGGCGATTGCGGACTCAGCTTTACCGCTCCGATCGAGAGGAGGTATTCGGCGATGCGGTCACCATATGGCATAAGCGGAGTATAGGATGTGGGCGAGGCAGAACCTAGAGATGATGGAAAGTTGCGGGTTTCGGGTTGCGGGTTGCGGGATTAGGATAAAGGCATGCAGCTTTCACCAGAAACCGAACGGCAGCTACGTCAGCTCACTGAAGTGTTTCTTCTGGAAAACACCAAAGTGAATTTATCCGCATTCCGTACTCCTGAACTATGTTGGATAGGGAATGTTTTAGATTCATTGGCCGCCATGACAATGCTCTCGACTCCCGCAACTCGCAACTCGCAACTCCGCGTTCTGGACGTTGGCACCGGCGGCGGCTTCCCCCTCCTCCCCCTCGCCCTCTCACTCCCCTCTGCCCACTTCGTCGGTGTCGATTCGACCCAGAAGAAAATTGACGCGGTACGGCGCATCACCGATCAGATGGGAATGAAGAATGTGGAACTGATCGCCGGACGCGCGGAGGTCTTGGGTCACGAAAAGAAGTTTCGCGAACAGTTTGATGTGGTCACGGCGCGAGCGGTCGCAGAAATCAACGTCCTCCTCGAATACTGCAGCCCACTCGTCAAACCGGGCGGGAGGATCATTCTGTGGAAAAGCATGAACGTTGATCAGGAATTGAAAGAGTCAGAGCGGGTGCAGAAGGAGTTCCGATGCACGCTCAAAGACCAGCACGTCTACGAACTCCCCGGAGATTTTGGAAAGAGGCAGCTCTTGATCTTTGAGAAGACGGGGAAGCTCTCAAGCGCGTATCCGCGGGCGGTGGGGGTGGCGAAGAAAAATCCTCTCTAGATTTTTCCGATCACAGTACTTCAATGTCATTGGCCGCAATCGGCATGTCACTTATTTCCATTGCAGCATGCTGGATAATCTGCTTCGAGTGATATGTCGCAGTCTTCCCCTGAAGTATGAGACCATTTTTGGAAAGCAAGACCCGCAAATCTCGCACACGCTTTCCCACACGTCTATGGAGCAGCGCAGTCAATCGCTCAGCCTCTGGATCGTTTTGGTAATCTTGAAATTCCTGTACGTCGATTCCCATAAAAATGAGGAAAGGGGAACAGTGTACATCAAAAATCCCTCCATCAAGCCATTTTTGAACGTATACTGGCAGTAATGCCAAAACCGTATATTCCCAACGATAAATGGAGTCAGCGCGCCGCGAAGGAGGGCTACCGCGCGCGATCGGTCTATAAACTGATGGAACTCGACGAGCGGTTCCGGCTTCTATCTGACGGGATGACCGTCGTCGATCTTGGGGCCGCGCCGGGCAGTTGGCTCCAGTACGCGGCCAAGATCGTCGGGCCATCGGGGAGTGTGTTCGGCTTCGACCTGCAGGAGATCAAACCGATCGAAGATCCTGAGGGAGGGAAAGATGTTGCAAAGAACGTCGAGACGTTTGTGATGGACATCACCGACCGCTACGCGATTGAGGATGAACTGCGAAAACTCGGCATTCGCGAGGTCGATGTGGTCCTGGCAGACATGGCCCCGAATACCAGCGGCGTCAAAGACCTGGACCAGTGGAAGTCGATCGAGCTTGCGCAGGCGGCGCTGGCGATCGGGAAAGATATCCTGAAACCGAACGGCAAGTGCGTGGTGAAAGTCTTTCGCGGTGCTGACTTCGACGAGTTCTACCACAGCTTGAAAATGGACTGGCAGGAGCCGACGATCGCGGAGCCGGTGGCGAGCAGGGATCGGAGTCGGGAAGTGTATGTTGTTGTGAGGAAACCGCTGCTGTGAATCATGAAGCAGGAATTATGAATCATGGATGGGGGGGGTTTTGTTTCTCCCCGCGCAGGTTATACTGACCTCCATGATCGATCTGAAAAATGTCTCGAAAGACTTCGGTCGGGGAAAGATTCTCGATGGAGTTTCGCTGCGCATTGAACCGAAGGAATGCGTCTGCATTCTGGGCCCGAGTGATGCGGGCAAGTCCACGCTACTCAAGCTCCTGATCGGCGCAGAGACGCCCACAAGTGGATCAGTGACCATTGATGGAGTGGATCTGAAGAAAATCCCCCGCCCAGCGTTGCAGCTGTTTCGCCGCAAAGTGGGAATTATCTTTCAGGATGGAAAACTCCTGAGTAACAGGACCGTCGTGGAAAACATCGCCTTCTCCATGGAGACGAACGGTGCGAGCGACTCTGTGATCGAGAAGCGGGTGAATGAACTACTGCGACGGATGGGCCTGACGCACTGCAAAGACTCGCTGCCGCACCAGCTTTCCGCCGGAGAACAGTCGCGCACGGCCATTGCCCGCGCTCTCGCGCACGTGCCACTGATTCTGATCGCCGATGAACCGCTGCAGAATCTGGACGCCGATCAAGCGCAGAACGTCATGCAACTCTTCCGTGAACTCCACGTTGCAGGAATGACGATGATCGTACTGACGCGTGACGCAAGCTTTGCGGACGCTCTGCGCGGCCGCGTCCTGCGACTGGAAAATGGCAAGATCTCAACCGACGGCCTGAGCGGACGGCGCGTGCGGCACGAAACTATCGAGTCACCGAAGGAACTGGTGAAAACGCACATCGAGGCGATTGAGAAGAGGAGGAAGATCCGGGTCACTGCTATCCATAGTGAATGAGCAAAAGAGGTAATAGAAGAAAAAGAGGAAATAGAGGATGTGTGTTCTCAGGATCGGAGAATCCTCTCTTTCGTCTATTTCCTCTATTTCTTCTCTTTCCTTATACTCTCCTCATGCCAAAGCGCCCCTCACTCTCCTACAAAACCTCCGGCGTAGATATTGCTGCGAAGGAGCGCGCCCTCGCCAGCCTCGACCGCACGATGAAGACCGGCGACAAACGCGTCCTGAATTCGTCGGAAGCTTTTGCGACGCTCTTCGACGCGAAATTTCCCGGCTACAAGCATCCCGTTCTGGTGATGAAG
>CAYGNM010000029.1:0-8952 GCA_964351275.1 uncultured Candidatus Peribacteria bacterium
GGTTAGGGGAGAGGGAAGTAAATCAATACACTTCTTTGAGATAGCAATCTTCACAATAGACGATCTCCGGCCGCTCCGGCCCATACGTCGTCTGCATGTCCTTCCCGCACTTCGCGCATGCTCGTGAAAAGAGCTTGATGCCCGACCGCCCAGCGATGCGTTCGTTGTGCCGGACATCCGGATGTTTGCGCGGGACCGGCAGATCGAGCTGCCGGTAGAACGCGAGTTCCTGCTTGATGATGCGGAATGGACGCTGGGAGACACTGCAGGTGACCGCCCAGTTGAGGACGTCATCCGGAATTTCGCCGATGGACTGCGGCAGCTGCGCGGCCGGGATCACTGTTTTGACGTCCGGCTTCTCATCCGATGGATCGCGCCAGGTGTAGCCGCGCCTGAGCGCTTCTTCCTTCGTCAGGGGAAAATATTCCATCGCAATCGTCTCGTTGTACGCGAAGGGGCAGAGCGATTTCGGCAGGAATTCCCCCCACTCTCCACTTTTCTTCATATGGGAGATCAATTTCTCGCGCAGTGTCGCATAGTCTTCCTTCGAGAACTGCTTGTTGAAGATGCAGAACTTCTTCTTTCGCAGTCCCACGCAGCCGAAGCAATCGCTGCAGCCCGAGCAGTGTGCGCAGTACTCCAGATTGCTGATGTTGGTGGTGCACGTGGTGCAGAATTTGATGTTGTACGCATTGTCGCCGCTTGCGGAGCATTGGTAGACCAGTTCCGATTTGTCACCCCAGGAGTTGTAATCCATCGAGGATTTGACCGAGAAGACCCGCACGCAGCGCACGCAGTCTTCCAGATCTTTGCTGTCGTAACAGTCGTCGCAATTCTTGGAGTCGTACAAGTGATTGCCGGTGCAGCGTTCGTTGTGTTCGTTCTGGAGGGATCTGTGCGGCTGGGTCGCGAAGAATTCGTCCGATGTCTTGCGCATCGACTGCACGCCATCTTCTGTATTCAGTTTCAGAGTGGCTTTCTGCTTCTCGTACTCCTCTTTCGTCAGTTGCTTGTTGAGAATCATGTACTGCTTCTGTCGCTGGTTGATGCAGCCGATGCAGTCGCGGCATCCGATGCAGTTTTCCAGGAAGAAACTCTCGCTGCAGTTCTGACATTCCCGGCAGAAGCGCAGGCCGTAGCACTTGAGGCAGTAGATGCACTCGTAGCAGAGCTCGGAATCGTACGTGGTGCTGCAGTCGACGAGATTTTTGCTGTGATAGAGGCGATTGCCGTAGTAGCAGTGCTCGTTGTAGTCGACCTCGGCGATCAGATAGCAGTCCTTCAGGTATCCGGCGCAGTTCACGTAGTCGCTGTTCTGCATCGTCCCGGGAACAACGAACTGTCCCTGGTGCGGAACGGCATTCAAAAGCTCTGCAAACTGATCGAAGAACGGCCGCGCAAAGTCGACATCGCGTCCGTACTGCATCTCGTCCCACGCGTCGCTCCACCAAGCGTCCGGCGTGTAGACGGGGAACGCACGATCCGGATGGTACGGAGAGATGAATTCTTTTCCTGTTAGATCGCACTTCCTTTTATAGAGCGTCCGCGCGTTGCGTTCAATCAACCTGCGCATCAGTCGGCAGTCGGGACAGGACTTCGGCGCGGGGACTCCTGCTTGATCGTAAAAGGCCTGGTCGCGCGGAGTGACTGCGAAGGAGGAATGGCATTCGGGGCAGGAGGGCATGAGGGGAGTATACCTCGAAAGCCCTCTCCCCTAGCCCCTCCCCACCATTCGTGGGGAGGGGGATGTGTATGTTTTGTGGTTGTTCTGTTTTTGTATGTGTTTCTTTCCGCGCAAACAAACAAAAACATCCCCCTCTCCGTGGACGACCCTTCGGCTCGCTCAGGACAAGCTCCGAGGGGCTAGGGGTGAGGTCAATACACCTCCTTCAAATAGCACTCTTCACACGCAATCACCTCTGGTCGCTCCGGTGCATACGTCGACTGCAGCTCCTTTCCGCACTTCGAGCATTTCCTCGTCCAGAGCTTCCGCGGATTCCTGAGCTTCATCCGATCGCCATGTCGGCAATCGGGGCATTGATGCGGAACGGCGAGGATTTGTTTGCGGTAGTAGGCGAGTTCCTGCGGGATCACGCGGTAGTTTTTGGTGCAGCGGACGCAGGCGAGGATCTCCTGCGTGACGGAGTCGGGTGTTTGGTCGATGCGATCGGGCAGCGTGTAGGTTTGGGGCTTGTAGTCGCGGGCGTCTTTCTCTCTCCAGTGGAAGCCCTGCGCCCTGGCCTCTTGTTCTGAGAGTGGGAAGTACTCCGAAGCGAGGGATTCGTTGTAGCCGAAAGGGGAGTACTTGGGCGGCATAAAGAGTCCCCATTCCTTATTCTTCTTTATCTGCGCGATGATCTTCGGGACGAGTACTTCATATTCTTCTTTCGTGTACTGCTTGTTGAAGATGCAGAACTTCTTCCGCATGAGGCCGACACAGGCGAAGCAGTCGCTGCAGGTAAAGCAGTGGTCGCAGAAGAGCAGCCGTTGCGAGTGGAACACGAAGTAGCAGTAAGCTGAGCCGTAGACTTCGATGGTGCCAAGTGTCTGGTAACAGAGTTCTGGCTTCAGATACATGTTGCTGCAGTCGTAGTTGTCCTTCACGTTCACCCCAACGGTCACGTAGCGGCTGTCCTGGCTCTCGTTGACGTCGTAACAATCGAGGCAGTTCTTGGAGTTTTCCAGATAGTCACCCGTGCAATCCTGGCAGTTCACAATATTCGCGTACTTGCGGACCATCGTCTTCATCATTTTCTGTCGCAGTTCCTGCATCTGTCCGGTGCGCTCACAGGATCCGCGGAATTCCTTCAGTCGCTTCTCGTATTCCTCTTTCTGCAGCGGCTTGTTCATGAAGTAGTACTCCTTATGGTTCAGATTCGTGCAGAGGCAGCAGTTGCTGCAGCCGGTGAGATTACTGGAGAAGAAGCAGTCGCGGCAGTTGGCGCTGAACGAGAGCCACTGGCAATTATAGGAGTCGTAGACCGAGAAGCATTCGTAACAGAGCTGCGAGTTGTAGAGGTAACTGCAGTCCATCGAGTCGCTGCATTTCTGCAGCAGTTTGCTGTAATAACAGTCCTCGCAGTTCTCCGACGAATTGATCAGGTAGCAGTTCTTGCAGTAGCCGGTGCCCGTGGTGAAGCCGGAGTTCTCATTCCCCAAGCTGATCAGCGCCATGCGCGGCACATCCTTCTGCAACTGCGCGAACTGTTCGAAGAAGGAACGGGTGAAGTCGAAGCCCCGTCCGTAGCTGAGCGGATCCCACCCATCACTCCGCCACTCGTCTTGGTCGTAGATCTTGTACGGTTCACCCCAGAGCGGCTTGTCGTTCATGATCGACACGACGTCCTTATCAGAGAATGCCGAGCGGACTTTGTAGAGGTACTGCTCGTTGCGATAACAGGTGCGAATCTTCAAACGACAATCCGGGCACTGCACGGGGAGTGGGGGAGTGATCACCGTTTTGTCGAACGTGAACGTCATCTTCTGGATGAAGGATTCCTCGTCGGGATGGATGGTGAAGGTCTGCCGGCAGTGTTCACAGGGGCGTTCCATAGAGGAACGGAGTGTAGCATCACGAGCCGTCAATAGACCTCCTTCAGATAACACTCCTCACACACAATCGTCTCGGGCCGCTCCGGCGCATACGATGTCTGAATCGCCTTGGAGCATTTTGCGCACGTGCAATTCCAGAGTTTTCGTGGATTGCGCAGGAGCATCCTCTTCCTGTGTCGCTCATCCGGATGGAAGCGAGGGAGTGGAAGATGATTGTCGCGGTAGAAGCGCAGTTCCTGCGCGACGATCTTGTACGGCTTCCCCGTCGCTTCGCAGGCGAAGATCTGTTCGGTCACGGCGTCCGGTACTTTTGCCGCATCTCCCAGTGGGATCGGCACGGCCTTGCCCGCTCCCGCATGGGAGGGCAGTGTGTCCCTCCACTTCCACTGTCGCACTTTCACGTCTTCCTGGCTCATGGGGAAGTATTCCTGCGCTGTCGTTTCGTTGTAGCCGTAGGGACTGAAAGCTGCGGGAAAGAACTCACCCCATTCACGGGTGCGCTGCATGTGCTCAATGATCTTCGGCACGAGGGCTTCGTACTCGTCCTTCGTGTATTGCTTGTTGAGGATGCAGTACTTCTGGTGCCGGAGGCCGATGCAGCCGAAGCAATCCCCCGTGCCGTTGACGCACTGGAAGCAGTACAGAAGATCGTGGCAATTTTCCCAGCATTCCGAGCAGAAGCGGACATTCTGCAGTCCGACTCCCGACGTGCCGGATTCGTACACGAGCTGAGCAGACGACGCTCCCCACACGGTGTAATCCATGCAGTCCTTGCTCTCACGGATCATATCGCAGTAGCGGCAATCACGGCAGGCGCGGATATTGAAACACTCCGTGCAGTCCTTACTTTCGAAAATGTAGTTGCCCGAGACATTCTCGTTCTGCTCGCCGATGAAGGCTCTGCGCGGAAGACCGAGCTTGATCTTGGCGAACTGTTCCCAGGCAGCACTCACATGCTGCGGGTTACATGCATCGAAGCTCGCCATGGTCTTTTTGTACTGCTCTTCGGTCAACTGCTTATTGAAGAGGCAATACTTCTTCTGTCGGAGTCCGGCGCAGCCGAAGCAGTTCGTACATCCCCGGCAGTCGTAGAGGAAGTGGCTGTCGCTGCACTGCTTGCAGAGCTGGCTCCAGCGCAGATTGAAGCAGGTGTCGCAATCGGTGCACTCGTAGCACTGCTGGCTGCGGATCACTTCGGTGCAGTCGACGCAGATTTTATTGAAGAACACCCGGTAGCCGTACAGACAATCCTCGTTATAGTCGCCTTCGATGATCAGGTACGAATTCTTCGAGTAGCCGATCTGGTTCACGAATTCGCAGTTCTGCGTCCCGACCACGGAGAGCGCGAGCAGCGGGACGACACGCATCAGGTCCTGGAACTGTTCGGCAAACGGACGATTGAAATCGAACGGGCGACCGTAATCGAGTCCGCTCCACGAGTCACCGTACCACGCTTCGTGATGGAAGACTTTGAAGGGGCTATCCGGAGCGAACACCGCCATGATCTTCTTGCCCGTCGCGTCGCAGGTCCGGAAGTAGAGCGTCCGCTCCATCCGCCACGAGAGTCTTCGCTGCAGCCGGCAATCGGGACACAGTGTCGGCGGCGGAATCGCGATCTTCTTCCCGGCAAACTCCGGCGACACCTTGTCGTAGAACGCCAGATCGCGGTCGTCGATCACAAACGAAGCCAAGCATTGGGGGCAGGAACGTTGCATGAGCACATCATACTACGCCCAATCGTCATCGGAGAATCGCGGTTCTTGGCAGGCTGTTGCCTTCCAGAATGCTGTCGATCCACCGTGAGAGATGAAAGATTTGTTGATACACGAAAAGGGAAATCTCAAGTGGGTGGATGCCTTCCTGGAAATACTGATCGGCAACCGTGAGCGCGTGTTCTGCTCTATTTCGGATGTCGTGTACCTGATCGGCGATTTCCAGGCGCTCATCAATCGTCAAAATCACATTGCCGACAATTTCATCCCAAATCGTTGGGGACTTCTGAATACACCCGACGATTGCCGAGCAACGGCGGAGGATATCGATGCACATATTCTCGATTCTGACGCGCGCCGTGCCAATGCTTTTGGCAACTTCGGGTGTGCAAATGCCTGTTTCGAGTCGCATGGCGGATAGTGTGAAGATTCTTGCCTCTAGAGCAAAAACTGCAGTGCGGGTATCATTGACATTCGCTAACAGAAGCCATAGAATGAGCCTCCACCTTTTTCCACCTTCTCTGTATGGATACGTTCAATCCTCACTCTGACGAGATGTTCTACGATGGGCGTTTTAGTCGCCTAGGACTTTCCAAGGCTCTGAATGATCGTGGTGTCGATGTGTATGGACTGCCGCAGCAAGAAGCTCTGCGAAATTTGCTTCGAAAACGCACGGCAAATATTTCCAATGAAGGACTGATTTCGGGGTTTGATGAGGAAATGAAGATGCTGAGCAAGAAGGCATAAGGCGGGCATGGCTGTACACTGGAGATATGTCCATCTCCCCCGATCGCATTCTCTACTGTGATCACGCGCTCCTCGCAGTGAACAAACTCGCAGGCGAGTTGGTGGTGAAGGGATCCGGAAAAGTGCAGAAGCTGCCGCTTCTCGATTTCCTCAAGAAGGACTATCCCGGCATTCATCCGCTCAATCGTCTGGATTACGAGACGACGGGCATCGTGCTCTTTGCGCGGAACAAGAAGATTCTCGCCGATGCACTCTCGACGAAGTTCAAAGGCTGGACGAAGACGTACCGGACGATCGTCGCGGGGAGGCTCCCCAAGGACCGCGGCGAGATCACGATGCCGTTACCTGCTCGAACCAAAGGTGAGGGAGACATTTCCGCAACCACTCGGTACAAAGTCCTTCAGAGATTTGAGAATTCCACGTTCATAGAAGTGGAGATCGACACCGGTCGACACCATCAGATCCGGCGTCACTTCGCCATGATCCATCATCCGCTGGTTCTGGATGACATCTACGGCGAGGGAAAGCTGAATCAAAAATTCAGCAAGGCAACCGGGTATCGGCGATTCTTCCTGCATGCGTGGAAAGTCACGTTGCCGCATCCGGTCACGGGGAAGGAGACTCAGATCGAAGCGCCGATGCCGGGGAATTTTGAAGAGGTGTTGGAGCGATTGGGCTCCAAAGAGTAATAGAATAGTAGAGTAATAGAGTAATAGGTCGCGGAAATAGCGAGGCATGGTTCATCAGAGGTTCCTATTATTCTCTAAGTCTACTATTCTGGTCCTATGAGAGTCCTTTCGGGTATGCAACCATCGGGTCAGTTGCACCTTGGCAATTACTTCGGGTCAATGAAGCCGAATTTGGAGTACGTGGGGAAGGCGGAGTCGAGCTTCTACTTCATTGCCGACCTGCACGCACTCACGACCATCCAAGATTCGAAACTCCTCAGCGGGTTACGGCGGGATGTGGTTCTCGATTATCTCGCGTGCGGATTCGATCCCGAGAAGGCTGTTCTCTACTTCCAGTCCGACATCCCTTTTCATACGGAGCTCTCGTGGATTCTCTCCACGGTCACGCCGATGGGGCTGCTGGAGCGTGCGGTGAGTTATAAAGACAAAGTAGAGAAGGGGATTGCGGCGTCCGCCGGGCTCTTCACCTATCCGATTCTGATGGCCGCAGACATTTTGCTCTACGATGCGAATCTCGTCCCGGTTGGAAAGGATCAAAAGCAACATGTGGAAATGACGCGGGACATCGCGATGAAGTTCAATCACGTCTACGGAGACACGCTTGTCGTGCCGGAGCCGCTTGTTCGTGAGGAGGTTGCCATCGTTCCCGGTACCGACGGTCAGAAGATGAGCAAAAGTTACGGCAACACGATTCCGATCTTCGGATCCGAGGCTGCGATCAAGAAGGCGATCATGGGGATCGTGACCGATTCCAAGGGGCAGAACGATCCGAAAGACCCCGAGACCTGCGTCGTCTACCAGATTCACAAACTGTTTCTGAACGATGCAGAGCGGAAGGCACTCGCTGCAGACTATCGCAGCGGTCTCGCGTACGGTGAGGCCAAGAAACGATTGCTCCAGACCGTGCTCGATCACTTCGCGCCGATGCGCAAGCGTCGTGCGGATCTGGAGAAGGATACGAATTATGTCGGGAAAATCATGGCGGACGGTGCCAGAAAGGCTAGTCTGGTTGCAGCAGGAACGATGGATCGGGTGCGGAAATCGACGGGGTTGCGATAAAGTGAAAATTATTGTATAATGTTCTCGTACATTCACACCCTCTCTATGATTCTTCACAGTCGCTCCGTCGGCATCTTCGTTGCTTCGTTGGTGATGGCGTCAGCCCTACCCCTTGTCGCGACTCAATCGATGATCGCTGCAACGCAGTACAGCTCGTACGGGACGAAAGACGGTACGCGGGTGGACGTGCGCCGAATAGTCTCTCCTCAAGACCGTTTGAATTACAGCAATGCGCTGCAGATGTACAACACGCGCCTGCAGAATGGTGAGAAGGGCCTTCAAAAGCCGGATATCAACAAGCGCTCGACGATCGACTTCTATATCAAGAATCCCGCAGTCGACCGCATCGAGGAGTCTCTCGTAACGGATCCCATCTCGACGAAGGATTACGTGAAACCGCCGGAGGAGAAAATGGCCGATGATGCAATCACCGTCCAGGAGCGTGCCGAACTTTCGCGCGCAGCGAAGACCGGGAAGTGCTGGAATTTCCCTGGCTTCTCTGCTGGCTACATGACGCTCTGCAAGAAGTTCATTGAGGGCAAGGCGGTCATCAACACCGTCGGTCTCACGAATGACATTCATAACGCGAAGGTTCTCCAGAAAGCTGCTCTCTGGGGCTCCACGTCCAGCAAGAAGAACCTCTTTGACGGACTCAAGGACAACCGATCGGCTCCGAGGACGCCGTATGGGAAGAGTGGGGGGAGAGCTGCCGATGGAAGTAGCTCAAGTAGAAGCAATTCAAGTTCATCGAAGTAGAAGTTCTTCTGAATGTTCCTCGTACGCCCGTCGCTCCACGACGGGCTACTCGGAATGACATGCGGTTTATTGGGGAGCGCCTCGATACGCTGTCCGCTCCGCGGCCAGCTACTCGGCGGACCGCCCGAGTAGAAACCTGCGGAGCAGGTTTCGTATCGAGGGCATTTTAACAAATCTTCCTTGTCATTCCGAGTAGCTCGCTTTGGAGAAGCGAGCGTACGAGGAATACTGGGGGAATGTCCGATGATCATTCGCTATCATTCTCCTATGCCACATACCCTCATCCTCGCCTCTGCCAGTCCACAGAGGAAGACTCTCCTCAGCGGTCTGGGACTCATCTTCGAGGTCATTCCCAGTTCTGTTGATGAATCTGTGTGCGGTGAGCCGGATCCCATTCGTCGCGCGCGATGTGGCCGTCGCCCTCGTAGCAGCCCGTC
>CAYGNM010000029.1:8962-9376 GCA_964351275.1 uncultured Candidatus Peribacteria bacterium
CGCAGAGGTTCTCTCTACGCTCAAGGCGCGAGATGTTTCTGCAAAGCACCCCGGCTCCGTCGTGATCGGTTGCGATACGTTGGTGGTGAGCGCAGAGGGCCATCTGCTCGAGAAACCGGTGGATGCCGACGATGCGCGCCGCATGCTCCAGCTGCAGTCGGGACGGACATCGGTGGTCCATTCCGGCGTGACGGTCATTTCCAATGGGAAAGAATGCAGCGGCGTCTCGTCGTCGACTGTCACATTCAAGAAACTTTCCAAAGAGGAAGAGGATTGGTGGATTGGGACCGGACTCTGGAAGGATCGGTCCGGATCGTTTCAGATTGATGGACCGGGACAGCTGATGATTGAGAGAATCGACGGGGATTGGTCGGGGGGGGTGGGGTTGCCAGTGTTCTCGTTGGGGGGATTGCT
>CAYGNM010000030.1:0-5119 GCA_964351275.1 uncultured Candidatus Peribacteria bacterium
TCGACGTTGCGCCGAGTAGTTCAGTGCGGAGCGCTGAACGTACCGAGGCGCTTTGTATAAAACTACCACTGTCATTCCGAGTAGCTCGTTTCGGAGAAACGAGCGTAACGAGGAATCGTCTTTAGAAAAGCGAGCGTACGAGGGACAATCAATTCCTATCCCTTGGTCCTTTCGTTACCAACCGGACAGGAACTCCTTCCAATCCAAACCGTTCCCGCATCCTATTCTCGATGTACCGCAACTGACTCAGTTGCACGGTCTTCGGATTCCGGACGAAGAGGACGAACGTCGGCGGCGGATCCTTGGCCTGTGTGATGTGCTTGCAGCTCTTGAGCGAACTCATCGGGTGACCGTGGACGGCGTCTCGCAGGAACGCGACGAGTTCGCGGGGGGCCACACGCAGGGCCATATTCCGGTGCACCATCATTACGAGCGGGAAGAGTTTCGGCAGGCCATCGCGCGTTTTGGCGGAGACCGGGAGCTGCGGCGCGTAGCGGCAGAAGGGGAATGCGCGCTCGGTTTCGAGCATCTTCTCCGTGCGCTTCTCACCCTTCACGAGGTCGATTTTGTTGATGAGGATGATCAATCCCTTCCCTTGTTCAATGACCGTTCCGGCGATTTTCTTGTCCTGATTGCTGACTTCTTCATTCGCGTTGATTAGGAGAACCGCAACGTCGCAATCTTCGATCGCTTGCAGTGTTCGCAAGACGGATAGTCCCTCCAGATCTTTCTCAATCCGCGCTTTCCTCCGGAGTCCCGCGGTATCGACGAAGAGGAATTCCTGGTCGTCGTGCCGGATGATTGTGTCAGTTGCATCACGGGTCGTCCCGGGAATATCCGAGACGAGCTTCGGTGATGTTTCTCTCTGGGGATCGCTCATCAATGCGTTAATCAGTGAGCTCTTGCCGACGTTGGGCCGGCCGATGATGGCCACTCTCGGGACTGGGCTCCCACCTTCGCTCCTCTGGGAGCTACGGTGGGCAGGCGGGGACGGGTTCGTCTCGTCTGACTCCTCAATATCGTCATCCGATTCCGTTTTTGACGAGACCGTCCCACCATTCGGTTTCCCAAACTGGAGTTTTTTCAAATGCTTGAGAATGATCTCCTGGAGTTCATCTGTCCCGAGATTATGCGCCGCGCTCGTGGTCATGATGTCTTCGGAAATTCCCAGATTGTGGAACGTGTCCTTCACCTCGTTTGTCATCTTCTCCGTGTCGCATTTGGTGATCACGAGGATCACCGGCACGTGGCGCTTGCGTTTGGTGCGCAGCATCGCAACGATCTGATGATCGCTCTTCGTGAGTTCGCTGCGGCCGTCGACGGTGAAGAGAATCAAATCCGCGGCCGCGAGCGCAAGAGCCGATTGGCCGTGGACATCCTTCTCAAAATCTTTGTCGTCGGTTCCGCCGCCCATGCCGCCGGTATCGATCAGCAGATAATCGACCTGTGGCGTCACCACCTTCCGCGCAATGTGATCGCGCGTGGTTCCCGCCACCGGACTCTCGATCGCGATACGTCGCCCGACGAGCCGGTTGAACAGCGTCGACTTGCCCGTGTTGGGGCGGCCGATGATGGCGACAAGTGGGAGTTTCGGCATGTGCATCACGAGTGTACACTGTCAGCGATGAAAGACTACGACCCTTCATTGATCGAACCCAAGTGGCAGAAACGCTGGGAGGAGGCTGGTGCGTACAAGACGGATCTGGCGAAAGCGAAGAAGCCCTACTACTCGCTCGTGATGTTTCCGTACCCGAGCGGTGACAAGCTCCACGTGGGCCACTGGTACAACTTCGCGCCGGCGGACAGCTGGGGTCGCTACATGCGCATGCACGGTCATCAGGTCTTCGCGCCGATGGGTTTCGATGCGTTCGGACTCCCCGCCGAAAACTATGCGATCAAGACCGGCGTTCCTCCCGCCAAGTCGACCGCCGAAAATGTGAAGACGATGATCAAGCAGCTCACGCGGATTGGCTGCATGTACGACTGGGACAAGATGGTGAACACCAGCGATCCTTCCTACTACCGTTGGACGCAGTGGCTGTTCCTTCAGATGTACAAAAATAAATTGGCATACAAGAAGCTCGGCAATGTGAACTTCTGTCCAAGTTGTCAGACGGTCCTCGCGAACGAGCAGGTGTGGGAGGGGAAGTGCGAGCGGTGCGGAAGTGAGGTGATGCAGAAGCCTCTGGATCAGTGGTATTGGAAAATCACCAATTACTCACAGAAGCTTCTGGATAATCTTGATGGACTGGATTGGCCAGAGAAAACCAAGCTGATGCAACGGAATTGGATCGGTCGAAGCGATGGAGCGGAGATCACCTTTGATGTCGCTGATCGTGACGAGAAAATTACCGTCTTCACTACCCGTCAGGACACGCTCTTCGGTGCCACTTTCCTGGTTCTCGCGCCTGAACATCCGCTTGTCGATGCTATTACGCCCAAGAGTCATCAGCCCTCCGTAAAGGTATATAAGGAACAGGCACGGAAGAGGACAGAGTTGCAGCGCACCTCCGACAAAGTGAAAACAGGAGAGTCAACGGGTGCATTTGCTATTAATCCGGCGACGGGAAAGAAAATTCCAATCTGGATTGCAGATTATGTTTTGTTGAATTACGGAACAGGTGCAGTCATGGGAGTGCCTGGTCATGATGAGAGAGATTTTGATTTTGTGGCACCACGCCAAGATGAGGGATTAGAAATTCAGTGCGTCATTGAGCCGCCAAAAAATTTAGCCAACTGGAGTTTGTATGTGCATCCGGCCTTTTCACCGATTATGAGAGTTGGAGATGATTATGAAAAAGCTCAGCAGGCTGTTAACAGCATTGATTTTGATTTGATTCTTCGCGGAGAGAAATGCTGGAAGGGCGAAGGCAGGATGATCAATTCCGGTTTCCTAGACGGTTTGCAAGTGCCTGAAGCAAAAAAGAAAATGATCACATGGCTAGAGAAGGAAAGGCGGGGTAGGGGAGTGATCACTTACCGACTCCGCGACTGGCTCCTTTCCCGACAGCGCTACTGGGGCGCGCCGATCCCCATCGTCTACGATCCCGAGGGCAACGCGCATCCGATCCCCGAGGAGCATCTGCCGTGGATGCTTCCTACCGATGTCGAGTTCAAACCGACGGGAAAGTCGCCGCTCACCGAATCCAAAGAGTTCATCGAGCGGACGGAGAAAATTTTTGGCAAAGGATGGCGGCCGGAGTTCGATACGATGGATACTTTCGTGTGCTCGAGTTTCTACTATCTGCGGTATCTGATGGAGAACGACGATAAGAAATTTATCGATCCGTCTCTGGAGAAAAAGTGGCTCCCGGTTTCGACGTACATTGGAGGACCGGAACACGCCTGCATGCACTTGATCTACGCACGATTTGTGATGATGGCACTCAAGGATTTCGGCTTTGTATCACACGAAGAACCGTTCCAAAAATTAGTTCATCAAGGGCTGATCACGAACAAGGGCGCGAAGATGAGCAAGTCGAAGGGCAATGTCGTTTCGCCGGATAGTTTTGTGGAACGTCACGGCTCCGACGCGTTCCGGATGTACCTGATGTTTATGGGCCCGTTCACCGACGGAGGCGATTGGAGTGATACGGGGATCAAGGGAACGGACCGGTTTGTGCAACGCGTGTGGCGGGTCTTCGGGGAAAATGCGGATGCTCCCGACCGCGACGATGCCCAGCGTGGGTCGGAGCCTGTCCCGAGCAGGGGCGAGGGGACCCGCGATGATAAAGACGTCACCGTCGAATTGCACCGTGCGATCAAGAAAGTCACCGAAAGCATGGAGAAGATGCACTTCAACACGGCGATCAGCGGACTAATGGAATTTCTCAACGCCGTGGAAGGCAAATCATTCTCAAACGAAACTGCGCGGACATTCACGCAGCTGCTCGCTCCGCTCGCTCCGCATTTGAGTGAAGAATTGTGGGAGGTGCTCGGAGGTAAAGGCTTCGTGATTGATCAACTGTGGCCAACCTTTGATCCCAAGCTGCTCGTTACCGATACAATGACGATTGTCGTGCAGGTGAATGGCAAAGTGCGTGGGCAGGTGGAAGTGTCATCAAGTGCGTCGGAGAAGGAGATTCTCTCGGCAGCGAGGTCCGATGCGAATGTGGTGAGGTTCTTGGATGGGAAGAAGCCGAAAAAAGAAATCTATGTAAAAGGAAAGCTCGTCAGTCTCGTCATATAGTGAGTACGCCTCGACAAGAAGTAAATTCACATTATCATCGGTCTCAATTTCCTTTTCTGTTTTGACTAAAGTCCTTGAGTATCATTCGTTTGCAAACGCCGTTTCCCGGATGGTGGAGGCCTTGGAAGGTGATCATCTGCACGTGAATGGAACGATGTTCATGTTGCGGGAATCCATGATCGGCAGGTTTCGTCACGAGTTGTGGGAAATGGTCTTTGCCAAGACCGGGAAGAAAATTCATCTGCCATCGGAGTTGGTGGTTCCCGATAAACCGAAGAGTATGGAAACACTTGTTCATGAACTCTGGAAGTTGCTGGAGGCGGAAAAGAATCCTCTTTAAGCAACACGTTCCGTCGTCCTGAAAACACTGCCCTTCTTTTCAAATTTCTCGGTGCCCAGAAGTGCCTTTGCATCTAGATCATGGTTGTTGGATGCGAGAATCATTCCTCTCCCTGCATAGAGAGGGACTGCAGATACATATCGGAAATGCGCGTCTTCCATATGTTCAAACAATTGTTCAAGCGAAAAACGGTTATGAGCCCGCAGCCAATTCGGGAATCCTTCGTAATCCTCGATACGTGCGTGCTCGGTCTTACTCGTTACAAAGGATTTGGCCTCGTCCGGATCGACGTTCTTCAGAGCGTATTCCATGATAAAGACGACGCCGTTTCCCGCTGCAGCCTGGATTTGTCGAAGAAGAACTCCGATTTGCTCATCAGAACAGTTGTGTAGTGCAAAGTTCACCACAGCGACATCCACTCTTGGTATTGGAGCAGCACGATCTAGTTGGCCAGTGAGTGCAGCCGCTTTTCCATCGAAGCTTCTTTCCGGATGTTTTCCCGTGATCAGTTGAATTATTTTGCGTCCGAACTGAGCACTTCCCGGATGATTGATGTCGATTCCCTTGGAAGGCTTGGGCGATATTTCCTC
>CAYGNM010000030.1:5129-9264 GCA_964351275.1 uncultured Candidatus Peribacteria bacterium
GGCGAGGCCGGCCAGTGACATCAGGTTGGCCGACAAGCCGAATTGCTGCATGCATTGCCTGCTTTACCGCATCGTCCGATGAGAATGATGAAGCATTCATAGTAGATGAAAATACTACTCTCTCCGGCTACTATAATACTATTATTACATTTATGACTAAATAGTCAATACCTGAATTTCTCTTGAACGCCCTATGTGGCAAAAGTAGTGTAGGAGTTGGCATCGGAGTTTGATTGGCAATTCTTGTAGTTTAATTCTTCTCCGTTTCTAGTATGTCTGAAATTACCCGAGAGCAATGTGATGGAATCGTCGAGAATGCAACGTACCAAATTCTTTCCTGGCTGAAGGAGGATGGCGTTGACCTCGATGACTTTCAGGATATCAGCGATCAACTTTGCGCTGATTCTATTGATTATATTCACCTGGAATTAGCGATTGTCCAACAACTGAGAGTAGTGCTGGCGATTGAGAGGGAAGTTGTAAGGGAATTGGATCGGGATCGTTCTCTTCGTCTAGTCCGATCACTTTTGGAGGGCGGCATTCCTGCGAACCAGATGAGGAATGTAGATCGAGGGAGGCCGTACCTCGGTCTTGGGGATCATGTAATCGGGACTGGAACAGGATTGGACGAAAATATTGCCGAGGGGCATTGGGAGAACACCAAAGCGAGGACAATTGGCAGGCTGAAGGAGGTCGTCTGGAAAGAAGCACTGTGGATGATGGAATTCACCGCTTCAGCAAAGAAATAACACCCGCAGTTTTTGTTGATTGTGACATACTGCATTTGCATGCACCCCTTCGACCGCTATTCGGCCTTCACCGACCTCGCCGCCCTTAAAGTAGCGAGTGAGAAGCCGCTGCGTAAATCCCTGCGCGTGAACACACTGAAGACGTCCGTGGAGCAATTTAAACTTTTGGCGGCGAAGAGGGGATGGCAGCTCAGTCCCGTCCCGTGGTGCTCCGAAGCTTTCTTCATTGACCGCGAAGACCGTTCTGTCGCGCTCGGGAAAGATCTCCTTCATCTGCTCGGCCATGTCTACATGCAGGAAGCCGCGAGCATGCTGCCGCCGGCACTCCTCGATCCGCAGCCAGGTGAGGTGATTCTGGATATGAGTGCGGCGCCCGGCAGCAAGACGACGCAGATGGCGGCGAGTATGCAGAACACTGGCGTGATCATCTGTAACGATGTTCAGGAGAAGCGACTCTGGACGCTCAAGACCGCGCTTCATCGCAGCGGCGTGACGAATAACATCGTGACCAAGAAAGTCGGTCAGTGGTTTGCCAACAATATGACTGGACGTTTCGACCGCGTACTCTGCGATGCGCCGTGCACTGCGCAGGGAACCTCACGCAAAGATTCTGATGCCTTGATGTATTGCTCGATGGAGAACATTGGAAAAATGGCGCGGCTGCAGCGCGAACTTCTGGAATCCGCCGTCCATGCGTGCAAGGTTGGGGGACGAATTGTCTATTCCACTTGTACGCTGACTCCTGAGGAAAATGAGGACGTAGTGCGGAGTATTCTGAACAAATTTGGTGATCAGGTGGAGGCGGTCGACCCTCGACTGCAGTTACGGGTGGAGCCTGTCCTGAGCGGTGCCGAAGGGGGTTTCGGGTTTCGGGAAATTCTTGATCGTGCGATTGCGGATTCTCTTCTTGTCCAAGCCGACTCCGCTACACGCAACTCGCAACCCGAAACCCGCAACTTGCCCCTTATGCGCTTATGGCCGCATTCGTTCGATACCGAAGGTTTCTTTTGTGCTGTCTTCAAGAAAGTCGCCCCGACCAAGCATCCCCAGAAGTTCACACCCGTTCATTTTCAAGAGGAGCCGCTCCCGCCTGCGCGGCAGAAGGACATCGGGAAGATTTGTGAGGAAATGTACGGGACGTCTTTTCTGCATGATGGTGATCGTCTCTTCCTGCGTGCTGATCAATTGATCCTCGCCAATGGTGCCGTCGCGGACTTCAAGATGCCGGTCCAGAACTACGCACTCGGGATTCCGTTCGCGCGGAAGCTCGACGGCAATCGCATTCGGCTGAGCCACGAAGTGATCACGCTGCGCGGTCACGAGGCCACGAAGAATGTTTTGGAGATTTCCGCGCCTGACGTTGATGCGCTGCTCGATGGAAAAGACATCCGGTGTCCGGAAGGGATGAAAGGTGATCCGATCCTCAAGTGTGCTGATCTGGTGATTGGGACGAGTCTCGCAAAGGAGGGGAAATTGATGAACCGGCTGCCGCGGTGGGTGGTGGCGAAGAGCTAGGCTATACTCCCACCCCCATGGATTCCGTCGCCGAGATCAAAATGCGGCTCCCCATTGAGCAACTCGTTGCCCAGTATTGTCAGTTGACCAAGAAGGGTCGCAACTTCGTCTGCCTCTGCCCGTTTCATAGCGACTCGCATCCGAGTTTTCTCGTCTCGCCCGATAAAGGCATCGGCTACTGCTTCGCGTGCCGCAGCGGCGGGGACATTTTCAGTTTCTACCAGAAAATTGAAGGGTGCGATTTTCCGCAGGCCATTCGTGAACTGGCAGAAAAAACCGGGGTAAAAATCGAGACGCGCCCCTCCGTGGGCGCGATCGTCAAAAAAGATGAGAAGGATCGCGCACGCGAATGCGTCCAGGCGGCGGTGCGTTTCTATCGCGACAACCTGAAGCAATCGCCTGCATCGCAGGAGTATCTCCGCAAACGCTCCGTCCCGCAGGAACAGATCGACCAGTTTGAGATCGGTGTCGCGCCAGATTCGTTCTCTGCGACGTACGAGGAGCTGCTCAAGCAGGGCTTCAGCCGGAAGGAAATCCTCGCCGCCGGGCTCGGCATTCAAAAAGAGTTGAGAGAAGAGCGGATCTACGATCGCTTCCGCAATCGTCTGATGTTCCCCATCCACGACGCGCAGGGCAACCTGGTCGGCTTCGGTGGTCGGACGCTCGGTGATGATGATGCCAAGTACATCAACTCCAGTGACGGCATCCTTTTTCACAAGAGCGGCATCCTCTACGGGATGCATCTCGCCAAGGATGCGATCCGTGAAAAAGGAAAGGCACTCCTGGTCGAAGGCTACTTCGATGTGCTCGCCTGCCATCGGGTGGGTGCCACCCACGCGGTTGCCACGTGCGGGACGGCGCTCACGGCCGAGCACGTCAAACTCCTCAAGCGATACGCGGAGACCGTCACGCTCTGCCTCGATAGCGATCGTGCTGGTCAGGATGCAATGGAGCGCGCGTTCCTGCTGCTGAGCAAAGAAGGCGTCCACGTCGAAGCGATCCTGCTTCCGGGGAAAGATCCCTCCGAAACACTCGCATCGGATCCCGCGCTGCTCGGCCATCTGCTCTCGACGTCCGCGGTGTCATATCTGGATGCCGTGCTGGAGCAGCTGCGCACTCAGGATCTCACCTCGGCTTTGCCGCGCAGAACGGCGCTGCGTCGGGTGCTCGGGCTCCTCGGCGCACTCTCGTCCACGGTGGAGCGGAAGGATTACCTCGCGAAGGCTGCCGGAGTTTTCCAGACGACAGAGACTGCGCTGCAGGAAGATCTCGATCGCGCGGGTCAGGAATTGCCGACGCGGGTTCCGTCCGTCACGCAGTCTCCCACCGTCGATGCGCGCGATCTGTTCTCGGCTGTCGAGATCACGCTCGGACTCTTCCTCTGCTATCCGACGTTGCGGCATCTGCTCCCCGAACTCATTGCCCCCGAAGAGGGGATGGCGGCTGCGCTCTTCACTGCCCTCCAGGGTCATCCGGCGGAACTTCCCGCGACTCCCGAGACTCTCATACTTCCACTGGAGCACAAGGAGCGCGTTGCAGTCCTCGCCCTCTACTGTGAGCAGCACATGTTCCATGACTGGTCCGAGATGCTGGCGGCGCGGGAGATTCGCAAGCACTGCCGGCAGAGCAACCGCGAAATGCTCCATCACAAGCAGGAGGAGATCACCCGGCGGCTGCTCGATGCCCGGCGGGATGGCAAGGCGGCGGAGGAAGTGCAGCTGCAGAATCAGTATCAGCAGGTGCTGAGGTTGATGAAAATGGCGTCCTAGCGTACGTCTTCGACGTGCGATTTTCATGGCGAACCTCATCGCGGGTCGAAGACCCACGCTAGACGCGCTTGCGCTTCACCCTGTATATCTGTTTAACTACCG
>CAYGNM010000031.1:0-3210 GCA_964351275.1 uncultured Candidatus Peribacteria bacterium
CCACCAAACACACCGCGCCGATCGCCGCGTGGAGAATATTGTCCGCCTGATTGACGCCGATGAGCCCGAGCACGGTCGTCTGTTGGACAAAACCGACGACGGCAATTCCCGCGTAGACGAGACCGAAGATGATCAGGAACATCCGAGCCATGGACCGATTGCCGCCGACCACGAGCGCGATGGCACCCGAAGCGAGGTGGATGATGTTGTGGAGCGTATCCACTTCAAAGATTCCGAGCAGCGGGCTCGACATCACGAACCCGAGGAGGCCAACGACGACGAGGACCACCCCGAGGAGCCGCGTGAGCGGAGAAACAAGAGAACTCATATAGGGAAAGGGGGGAAGAGGAAGAATTTCCTAGTACGCTAGCAAATTCAACTACTGCTGCAATCAAAAAGCGTAAACGTGCAAGGGATTTGTGAAGCACTGCGCGGGGGTTAGCGGAGAGCACGTGATCTCCGCTAACCCCAACGGCTACAATCCCTTCCTCATGCCCGTCCAGGACCACACCACCGCCCCCCTCGCCTACCGCCTCCGTCCGCGCACACTCGATGAATTCGTCGGACAGAGCGACGTGGTGGGTTCAGGAACAACGCTCCGGACAGCGATTGAGAAAGATGAACTTCGCTCCGCGATTCTCTCCGGGCCACCGGGAACAGGGAAGACGACACTCGCGCATGTGATCGCGAACGTGACCGAGGCGCAGTTTGTGCAGGTGAACGCCGTCACCAGCGGCGTCAAAGAACTGAAAGCGATCTGCGCGCAGGCCGAAGAAATGCTCCGGAACTTGAAGCAGCGAACGGTCCTCTTCGTCGACGAAATTCACCGATTCAATCGCGGCCAGCAGGATGCGCTGCTCCCGTCCGTCGAGAACGGCAGCGTGATTCTGATCGGCGCGACGACCCAGAATCCGTACTTCGATGTGAATGCGGCGTTGATCAGCCGCTCTCAGGTCGTCCTGCTCAAGCCACTTTCCATTGATGATCTAGTAACGATCCTCAAGCGAGCACTGAGCGATGAGCGCGGATTTGCGGGAAAAGTGAAAGCCGACGATGCCGTCCTCGACCGGATCGCGCATGTAGCCAACGGCGATGCGCGCATTGCGCTCAATACGTTGGAACTGACCGTGATGACGGCGGGGAAGAAGCTGACGCTCGCAAATGCCGAGAAGATTCTGCGTCAGAAATCTCTCCGGTATGACAAGTCCGGCGAGGAGCACTACAACGTGATCTCCGCCTTCATCAAATCGATGCGGGGCTCAGATCCCGACGCGGCGCTGCTCTGGATGTTCCGCATGCTCGAGAGCGGCGAAGATCCGCGCTTCATCTTCCGGCGGATGTCGATCTTCGCAAGTGAGGACATTGGCAATGCCGATCCGCGAGCGCTCCAATTCGTCGTTTCTGCGTGGCAGGCATTTGAACTCGTGGGCTTACCTGAGGGCGAGTACTTCCTTTCGCATGCATGCGTCTATCTCGCACAAGCTCCAAAGAGCAACTCAGTGACCAGAGCGATGAGCGGAGTGAAGAGAGCCATTCACGAATCCCCCACCCTCGAAGTCCCCAATCATCTGCGCAACGCTCCCGTCAAAGGCATGAAGGAACAAGGCTACGGCGTCGACTACCAGTACCCGCACGATCATCCGGGAGCGGTTGTCGCCGCTAATTATTTTCCCATCGGTATGCAGCCGCAGAACTTTTACGTGCCGAGCGAGAGGGGGTTTGAGGGGGAAGTGCGGGAGAGGATGGAAAGTGCTCACAACAAAATCAGAAATTCAAAAGTTACAGAAATATAGACAACCCCAAAAATTTACAAACCTTTGTATCTCTCGAAAAGGTCAGCAAGCATGTCCTTATATTTTTCGGCAAAATATCCTTTGTAAACGGGATTGCCCATATTTGCGACTTTCATCAAATTAAGAGCATCTTGTGCAAGTTCACTCTGTCCCATCGCCACTGCTTCTAACTGGCGCAAAGCATCATTATCTCCGTGATAAGCCTGAACGCACCATTGTGCGAGCTGGGGATCTCCTTTTGGTTGATTCATTGCGACCATAATTAAAATATAGCATAGTAACATATATTTACAAAGCCATTTGTAAGCGAGATTTAGGAGGGTATCGACAAAAAATCATCGGTGTACGATACATTCCCATGTTCCTCACCGTCGTCACCGCCTCGCGTTCCGGAGCCATTGGCTCAGGGTTAACGTACGAAGCCGGTGATCAGACCGTCCAACCGGGATCGGCAGTCCGAGTCCCCCTCCGCAAAGGAATCGTCGAAGGCATCGTGATCGAGGTGATGGAGAAGAAGCTGCAGACAGAGTTCGATCTGCGCTCGATCAAAGACGTCCTCGGCGATGGACCACTCCTCACAGAAGCGCAAATGAAGACCGTCCGGTGGATGGCGGATTATTACTGCTGCTCTCTGCGTCAGGCACTGCAGGTTTTTCTCCCGCCACCGCCGTGGTCACGATTGCTCCCTCCCGAGATCGTGATGTTCAGAAAAACAAATAATGATCTGCCGCGCGGTAAAAAAGCGCAGGCGGTGATGGAATTCCTCAGTGGAAAAGAGTGGATCTCCCGCGAAATGATCATCCACGAGACAGGAGCAAGCTCCGCAGTTCTCAAGAGACTGTTGGATCAAAACTTTCTCATCTCTGAACGACACCAAGCCGCATCGAATAAACGAATAAACGAAGAAACGAAAACCGTCCCAGGCCCAACACTCAGCCCCGTTCAGGAGGAAGTGTATCAAGCAATCAAGAACGACCCCCGCCCCTCTCTCCTCTTCGGCATCACCGGCTCCGGTAAGACAGAAATCTACGCATCGCTGATCGCCGACGTCATCAAACAGGGAAGGCAAGCCATCCTCCTCGTCCCTGAAATCCTGCTAACCGAGAACATCATTGATCGATTTCGCGAACTGCTCCCGCCGGAGCGGATCGCCCTCCTGCACAGTCGATTGAGGCCGGGACAGAGGAAGGAGGAGTGGAAAAGAATTCATCGTGGTGAGGTGAGTCTGGTCATCGGCTCCCGAAGCGCGCTCTTTGCGCCGATCAGGAATCTCGGTCTCGTGATTTTGGACGAGGAACATGAGTGGACGTACAAGAACGAGCAGACTCCGCGCTACCACGCACGCGAGACTGCCGAGGCGCTGTGCCGTCATGCCGGAGCGAAACTGCTCCTCGGGAGCGCGACGCCGTCACTGGAG
>CAYGNM010000031.1:3220-9178 GCA_964351275.1 uncultured Candidatus Peribacteria bacterium
TCACTGGAGTCGTGGTCACGAGCGAAGACGGGCACCTATCACCTCGCCAGACTTCCAGACCGCTATGGAGACAATGCGCTGCCGAACGTGACGGTGGTTGATCTCGCCGAGGCGGAATTTGGGAAGAATTATCCGTTCACGGCGCAGCTACTCACCGCGATTGAGGTACGTCTGAAGCGGAAGGAACAGTGTGTCTTGTTTTTGAATCGCCGCGGCGCAGCGTCGGCACTCCTGTGTCTGCAGTGCCGTCGTCGCGTGATATCCCCTGAGTCGCAACTGCCGTTCACCGTCCATCATGATGCCTCCGGGAAGCCGTTTCTCATCGATCACACCACCAACATCCGGGCGAACGTCCCGGCCAATTGTCCGCACTGCAAAAGTGTGAACATGATCGAAGTCGGTGCGGGAACGCAGCGCATCGAAGCGATTCTCGCAAAGATTTTTCCTGCAGCGCGACTCCTCCGCGCCGATACCGATACGCTCGAGACGCCGGAGCAGATGCGCGCCGTTCTGCAGAAGATGAAGACGGGCGAAGCCGACATTCTACTTGGAACGCAGAGCGTGGTGAAAGGTCTCGACCTCCCGAATGTGACGCTCGCCGCGGTGTTGATCGCCGATATCGGGCTCAGTCTCCCCCACTTCCGCGCCGGGGAACGGATCATGCAACTCCTCACGCAGCTGACGGGACGCAGCGGCCGGGCCAAGCCGGGCGAAGTGATCATCCAGACCTTCCGCCCCGATGCCGCCGAAGTGGTCGCGGCAGCAGCGCATCAGACGGAGCGCTATCTGGAAGATGAACTGAAGATGCGGATCCACGTCGGCTACCCACCCGCGACGTCGATGATCCGGCTGCTCGTTCGCGGACCGGATGCGGCTCTGCGCGCGAAGAAACTGCATCTGGAAGCCATGACCGTGAATCTCCGTCTTGGAGGCGGTAACAAGATCTCACTGGGGCCAACGCTCTTCGGCGGCGGACGCGAGTGGCAGGTGCTTCTGCGAGGTCCGGACCCTCGAAAACTGTTAGACCAACTTCACTTGAAAGAAGTGCCAGTGGATGTCGATCCACTAGAAACGGTGTGATACGATGATCGGCAATTCCTCCCCCGAATCCATGCACTACAACAAGTACGCCGCTGAGTTCCTCGGCACCTTCGCCCTCTCGTTCGCCGTCTGGGCATCGATCGCATTCCAAATGCCGTTCCCCATCACCCCAGTCGCTGCGGGTCTCACCCTCGGCCTCTTCGTGTACACAGTTGGCGGCATCAGCGGAGCACATTTGAATCCGGCAGTGACCATCGGCGTTCTGAGCGTCAAGAAGATCAAGACGAATGACGCAGTGATGTACGTCATCTGCCAGCTCGCTGGCGCGGCAGTCGCGATGACTGTTGGACGGCTGCTCGGCGGCCAGGCCTCCGCCGCCTACGCGACCACCATCCAGGCCGGCATCGCCGAAGCCATCGGCGCATTCATCCTCGCTTTCGGGGTCATGTCGGCAACGCTGCAGAAGGTTCCACCCGCCGCGAGCGGCATCGTCGTCGGTGGCTCACTGATGATCGGCGCGTACATCGCATCCGTCTTCAGCAACGGCATCCTCAACCCCGCTGTCGCCCTCTCGATCAACGCCTTCGGCCCGATGGAAATTCTCGGACCAGTCATCGGTGCAATTGGTGGCGCATGGGCCCGGGTGTCGTTGGAGAGGTAATGGCTCGAGGCGCTGCGGCGCTCCTCGCCATGACAGACACTCTGAGCGGTGTCATGGTGAGGTGCGCGCGGTACGAGCGCGCCTCGAACCACGACACCGCAGATAATGCAGCGCAATCCCCGCTGCCACAGCAACATTGAGTGATTCCTTTTTCCCCATCATCGGGATTTTGAGGACAGAGTCGGCGAGGGTAAGAATCTCCTGCGGCACTCCCGAGAGTTCATGCCCGACGACGAGGCAGAGTTTGTCCGGAGGATCGAACGACGTCAGATCCACGGCACTCTCCGTCAGCTCCAGCGGGAGAATAGACCAGCCCTCATCTTTGAGTTTCTGCACGATCGGTACGGGATCAGCCGCATGCTCCCAGGGAACAGTCTCTTCTGCCCCCAGCGCCGTCTTCGTAATTTCCTTCCGCGGCGGCTGCCCGGTGTAGCCCGTGAGGTAGATCTTCTCGACCGCAAACGCATCGCACGTCCGGAAGAACGATCCGACATTCCAGAGGGAGCGGACGTTGTGAGCGAGGAGGGAGATTCTGCGCATGGTCGAGTGAGTAGTTTGTAGTGAGTAGTGAGTAGAGGCAGTTCTGTAATGGGTGGCTACTCACTACAACCTACTCCCTACTCACTGGAGGCGCTGGAGAGTGCTCGCATGCGGATTCCCAAACACTTCCAGCAGTTTTCCTGAACACAATTCTTGTTCGGAAATTCCCTCTACCCCATAAGCAATTCCCGTCTCACTCTCCTCCCCCCAAGCACTCGCTCCGGTATCAGGAATGTCCCTCCTGATCAGAACCGAGCCGCTGAAGAAGGACGTGACGGCGTCCTCGGATTTCTTCTGCGCATCCCACGTCGTCATCCGCTGACCGCGACGAATGTACGCCCGTTCCTTATTCGCATTGAAGACCGTCAGATCAGCAAAAATCTTCTTCACCGCCGCATCCGGCACTGACAGATACTTCCACTGCTTCAGCCTGAGCGTCGGAATGATTCGCCGCGCTGCCTGCTCAACCGTCCGCTCTTCATTATTCGTGATAATCGTATCAATAAAAATTTCTACTCCAGCAGACTTCCGCAATTTCAATGGAAAGGATAGCGACGCCACCTTTGTCCCTTTTGTCGCCTTTGTTCCATTTGTCTCTTTTGATCCCCCTCGCTCAATCCACTCCCGCATCGATGCAAAATAGCCATCACCATTTCCCCCCGCCCTCTCTGGATGCGGCATCAACGCAATCACATTCCCCGCCGGATTGCAGACTCCCGCGATCGCGAGCATCGATCCATTCGGCGTGATCGGTGGATCCTCGCTGACCGTTCCGTCGGCGTCGCAGTACTGGAACGCAATCTGATCATTCTTCTTCAGCTCTACAATCAGATCGCTGTCACGTGTGGTAAACCGGCCTTCCCCATGCGCGATGGGAATCTGCATCACGCCATCCCAGCCGCTCGTCGCGCAGCGGTCATTCGCGCAACTCCGCGTGATCCAGATCCACTCGCTCAGAAGCGGCAATCCCTGCATCCCGTGTTCGGTCTGGATCGCATTGCGCGCGAGAGACATCTGGAGCCCTTCGCCGTTCGGGATCAGCCCGCTTTCGACCAGAACCTGCGCGCCGTTACAGATTCCGATAACAACTTTGCCCGCGTCCGCTTCGGACCGGATAAAATCCATCAGCGGATCCCGCGCAGCCACCATCCCGCTCCGTCCGCGGTCCTCGTACGCAAAACCGCCGGGGATGAAGTAGCCGTCCATATCCTTCAACTTCGTCCGGTCATCATTCCATCGAAAAAATATCGGTTCCATGCCGACTTTTCGGATCACTCTCATGGATTCCACTTCACCGTTATTTCCGGGAAAGGAGATGATGGCGATGCGCGGAACCTTCATAGGCTCAGAATAGCGCATGTCATGGTGAGGAGCACGGCCGCAGCCGTGCCTCGAACCATGACGCCAAAATCGCAGGTCGAAGACCTGCGCTGGTCAAATCTTCATAATCTCCTCCTCTTTCTTCTTCGCCATCTCCCCAATCTTCCCATTATATTCGTCAACGCCTTTCTGCAGCTCCTGATTCAGCGTTTCCTTCACATCTTCATCCTTCTCCGGCTTGATAGCGTCATGGGCAACCTGGCGGTGCTTGCGGACGGACACACGCGATTCCTCGGCGAGCTGATGGACCACTTTCTGTAAGTGCTTGCGACGCTCCTCCGTCATCGATGGCAGAGTGATGCGGATGGCCACACCGTCATTGATCGGTGAGGCACCGAGATCGGCAATCTGCAGAGCCTTCTCCACGGCTCCGAGGATCGACCGGTCCCACGGCTGAATCATGATGCTGCGTTGATCGACGCTGATGCCACACAGTGACCGCAGATCCTGCTTCTGCCCGTAGGCATCGATCATGATGTGCTCAACAAGCGCGGCATTCGCTCTTCCTGTCTGAAGTTTGCTGTACTCCGTCTTCAGATGAGCCAAGACCTTATCAGCCTCAGATCGAAAATTTTGGATGCGGGAATCTATCATAGTGACAAGGAATTAGGAGTTAGGAGCTAGGAGTTAGCAGCTATGAGAGACTGGCGATCAAGCCATTGAGCATTCTCATAACCTCATTGAGCAGTGAATCAACTGTAGCAAAATTCAAGTCCTTACTGAAGGACAATCTTTTTGCAATGATTACTTGAGTTTCAAGCTCACAACCCGATCCGAATGCAATCCGTAGGCATCTCCTGAATTCTTCTTTTGATGATTGCTTTCTTCCTTCGGCAATATTACTGGGAATAGATACTGCACATCTTCTCATTTGATTCGTCAGGCCGTATTGCTCAGATTTTGGAAAGTTTTCCGTCAGTTGATAGATTGAATCAACGAGATCAATACTCTTCTGCCAGACGATCAAATCTTTGTACGACAAAATAGCCATAGCAGGACATATTACACCTGCGTCAACTAACTCCTAACTCCTAGCTCCTCACAATCGTCCCTACTTTTTCCCCTTCAACTGCCCTCAATAGTGCACCTTTCTTAAAGAAATTGAAAACGACAATCGGCAACTTCTGATCACTGCACAAGCTGAACGCCGCCTGGTCCATCACGTTCAGATGCTGTTCCAGCGCGGTCTGGTACGTAAGCTCCGTGTAGAGCTTCGCGCTGCGGAAGCGCTTGGGATCTTTGTCGTACACACCGTCGACATTCGTTGCTTTCAGCAGGACGTCGCAACCGAGTTCGAGCGCGCGGAGTGCGGCGGCGGAATCGGTGGTGAAGTAGGGATTTCCCGTTCCCCCTGCGCAGATCACCACTCTCCCCTTCTCCAGATGCCGCAGCGCCCGGCGCTTGATGTAGGCCTCGGCAAGCTGGGGCACGTCGCTTGCCGAGAGCACGCGCGTCTCTGTCCCGATCGTCTCCAGTGCCGACTGCAGCGCGACGCTGTTCATAATCGTCGCAAGCATTCCCATTGCGTCGCTGACCGTCCGCTCAATGCCGCTCTCCTTGGTATCGCGGTAGCGCCAGATGTTGCCACCGCCAACGACGATCACTACCTGCGCGATCTCCGCGAGCGGGGCAATCTGCTTCGCGACCTGCGTAATCGCCGTGTGATCGATTCCCGCGTGATTCTTGGTGGAGAACACTTCGCCGGAGAGTTTCAGCATGATGCGCTTGTAGGCCATAGAAGATGGGGTAACCGCGGATTGCGGGTAAAATTATGACGGTGTAGATGGCGAGGGCGGTGACGGCTCTGATGGAACGGGTGAGGCTGGTGCGGACGGCGTCTTTTTCACCGGCCTGATCGTCTTCACGAGTTTCGCGACCGCATCCACAATCTGCTTCCACGCCTGCCGGATCGTGATCTCGCGACGCGAGAGCGGACCGATGAGGGGGATATCCTTTCGCTGTCCCTGCGCGGCATTGATGAATCCGAGCACCATCAGTCCAAGGATCCCCAGCTCCAGCAACTTGCTGATGATGGGGACGAGCAGAGCGGCAATCGAGAGCGCAAAAAGAATCATCGCCTGCTTCGCGTGGTATTGCGCAAAGGGAGACTTCCTGCGGAGGAAATACACCGCAATCGACATCACCCACAGGTAGCTGAACGCGGCGATATCTTTGTTCTGTTCGATATCAAGTTTGTCCAGATCGGCAGCGGATGCCGCGGGAGGCGGAGGAGTCTGTGTGGGAGTCGATTCCGGAAGATCCATCCTGTCCAGTCTACTGAATCACGCGAGGGAAAGCCATGATTTCATGGTAAAATATCTTCCGTGCCCCCGTAG
>CAYGNM010000032.1:0-9107 GCA_964351275.1 uncultured Candidatus Peribacteria bacterium
TGCTCTTACTGTTGCAGAAATCTCCCATTCCCAAAAAGTGATCTCTTCGCCGGCTCTTCCCACCCCTGCTACCGTGGTTTGGTGACCCCCCTCTCCCTCACTGGCAAGCGATGGCTGCTCCCGGAGAATGCTGATGAAGGGATACAGGACGTCGTTAGCGGTCTTCTCCGACAGAGAAGTATCGGGGCACTGGGAAAAGGGGAGATTCTGGAAATATTTGGTGAAGATGCCCGGCATTTTCGGGATTTCGAGAAAGCTGCGGAGAGAGTCACGAAGGCAATCACCGCGAAAGAGAAGATCGGCATCTTCGGCGACTACGATTGCGACGGCATTACATCAACTGCACTCCTGACGCGGTTCCTGAAGCGCAGAGGAATCCAGCCGATGATGCGGTTGCCGCACCGGTTGAACGAAGGCTACGGACTGCAGCAGGCAATCATTGAAGAATTCAAGACTGCCGGAGTGACGCTGCTGCTGACCGTCGATACCGGCGTGACGGCGATCGAACCGATTGCGCGGGCGCGAGCAGCGGGCATCGACGTGATTGTTCTGGATCATCATCATCTGCCGCAGGAACTTCCACCGGCGTATGCGATCCTCCATCCAGATGTGACGATGACACCGATGGAACCTGCTCCGTGCGGCGCGGGCGTCACGTGGAGTTTTATCGATGCGCTGGAGCGGATGAACAACACTCCAGACTGGGAAGATCGCACCACGGACATCGCGCTCGCGGCCATTGGAACAATCGCAGATGTTGTGGAATTGCGCGGCGGCAACCGGACGCTCACGCACAGCGGCCTTCTTGCGCTCAGTCAACTCACCAGCGGCCCGCTCGCGCTCCTCTGCATGCACGCCGGGCTCCAGATGCCATATTCGAGCAGAGACGTCGCCTTCCGCATTGCCCCGCGCATCAACGCCGCCGGACGCATGGCCGACCCCCACATTGCGCTCCACGCGCTCCTCGGTGACAACGAAGCACTGCTCTCGCTCGACACATTGAACAATGAGCGCCGCGACGTCGTCATCAGTCATCTGGATGATCTTCTCCCGAAGGCGCAGGCACACACGGGCAGCATGCTCTGCTTTCTCCATGACGATTATTCACCGGGCATCTGCGGACTCCTTGCAGGGAGACTCTGCGAAGCATTCGGGAAACCGGTCCTGATCGGCGGACGAATGAACGGCATCTGTGTGGCATCGCTGCGCAGCGTGCCCGCGTTCAACGTGACCACCGCTCTGGGACGCGCGTCCGATCTCCTCGTCTCCTTCGGCGGACATGCGATGGCAGCGGGATGCTCGTTCCAGGAGGAATCATTTGATGCGCTGCGCGAACGACTCGATGCCGATGTCCGCACGACCGTCCCTCCGGATGAATTGATTCCGAGACTCGCCGCAGATGCGATCCTCACCCCCGATGACGTGACTCTGCATCTCTGTGATGCGCTCCAGACCATGGAACCATTCGGTCAGGGAAATCCCGAGCCTCGCTTCCTCATCCGAGACGTCCGACTGGATCAGAGACGCTGTGTCGGAACAGGGGGGAAACACCTGCAGGCAACCGTCAAGGGCAGGAAGCTCATCGGATTCAATTTTGGGCATCTGGAAGAGCAAATCACCGTTCCAGTCGATCTCCTGTGCCGGGTGGGAATCGATACCTGGCAGGGGAGGAAGGCACCGCAATTGTTTTTGGATGATGTGCGTGTTGCAGTGGGGATCAGACCGGTGCCAGCTTCCCTTCCATCGTAAAGACTTCTTCCACATCTACGCCGAGTGCCGCAGAAATTTTGAGTGCGAGCAGGACAGACGGATTCGTCTTCCCCCGCTCGATGCTCATGATCGTCTGGCGACTCACTCCTGTCCGCAACGCGAGTTCTTCCTGTGTCATATTGCGATCAAAGCGGAGACGGCGAATGGCATTCTTGAGTTGGGCAGAAGTCATGGAAATTCGGGTGAGTGAATGAAATGTGAGCGCGAGGATTCTACTGAAGTCCGGCGACGGAGCAAGTCGTGTTCTGCTGACACGGTACAGTGTTCCATGAGGAAGTGAAAGCATCACAACTTTCTTGTTACGCTACTTCGTCTTTTTGCTCAATCCTCAGCGGTATTGTTACAATGTCTCACCATGAGTGGGTCACCATTCCACGGAATCTTCAGCGCATTGAATCAAAGTGAATCGGGGAAAAACCGATTCTCCTTCGGAACCCGGCGTGCCGCTGTGCCGGAAAATATTCCACAGGAGCAGCCGGAATCCGGAAAATTGGCCGTCGATATTTACGATCAGGACGATTACACGATCATCCGCGCACCGATTGCGGGTGTTCGGCTGAGTGACATCGATATCGAAGTGAATGACAATGTACTGACGATCCGCGGCACGCGCCGCCAACCGGATTCCGTCCCTGCTGATCAGTTCTACCTGCGGGAATGCTTCTGGGGCCCGTTCGCACGCACGGTGACGCTCCCCGGCAACATCGACTCGAAGAAAGTCCGGGCAACATTCAGCAAAGACTGCATCTTGAAAGTGCTGATTCCGAAGGAAGTGAAAGTGAAGACGATACAAATTAGCGAGGCGTGATGGCCCTCACCGAGGCTTCAACTTCTGCTCCAGTTCCACGGGGAGAGATTTCAACGATTCAAGAACATCCTCTCCTCCCATGTACCGCCAATCAGCAAGACGCAGGAGCTGCTGAAATTCTTTGATATTCGCGCGCGCTTCCCTCCGCGCCTGCGGGGTATTGAGTTCCTGATCCAGAAGGTCGAGAATTTTGAGCTGCATGAGATAGAGGTTCTGCACATGCTGTAACGCGGTGTCTGCTTTGTTTGTCATGGATGTGTGTGGAACGAAGTATCGGGGTATTGTACTCAATCTGAGGGCGATTGTCAAAAGCCAGAGGAAAATCTATACTGATAGCCCGTCCTCCCGAGGACGTCTATGAAGCTTACACAAGCCATTCTTCCGGTTGCGGGGCTCGGCACACGATTCCTCCCGTGGACGAAGGTCGTGCCGAAGGAATTACTCCCCATCGGCAACCAACCGATCATCGCATTGCTCGTGGATGAATGTTTAAGTGTCGGGATCCGCGACATTTGTTTTGTGATCAACCGAGGCAAGGAAATGATCCCGCAGTACTTCTACGACATGCCCGCGCTGGAACATGAACTGGAGAAGCGCGGCAAGCTCCACATGCTCCAGGAACTCGCACGGTACCACAACGTCAACTTCCACGTCGTCTATCAGGATCAGATGCTCGGCGACGGCCATGCGATTCTCCAGGCAAAGACGTGGGTGACGACGGAGAACATCGCAATTCTCTTCGGCGATGATCTGATCGCAGGGAAAGAGAACGGCCTGCAACAGCTCGTGAAAGGCCTCAAGGAACTGAAGGATCCTGCGAATGCGGCGATGCTCTGTCTGCAGGATGTGGAACGAGCGCTGGTGTCGAAATATGGAATTGTGGAAGTTGATGAAAAATGGGGTCAGGGGGCGCTCCCGCGGAGCGCCCGTACAGGCGTTGAAAGCCGGCTTCGGAAGATCAAAACGCTCGTCGAAAAACCGAAGCCGGCCGATGCGCCAAGCACGCTCGGCATCGTGGGAAAGTACATCGTCCCGAAATCCATCTTCGAGACTTTGCATTCCATTGAAGAGGGAAGTCATCAGGAAATCCGCCTCATCGATGCGCTCATCAAGCGAAATGACCTGGAGATTTATGGCTACATCTTCGAGGGCAGACGTTTTGATACAGGAACACCGGAGGGGTACAAGGAAGCGGTGAGTGTCTTGGGGTGAGATGTAGCTATGAGCGGAGCTTGCCCTGAGCCGAGCCGAAGGGTGTGGTGAGTCAAGAATTACTCGTACCGCTTTGCCCGATCCGTTTCCCCTAGTGAAGTGAAGATCCGCGCAAAATATTCGCGGATCGGCACCGCTGCCTCGCGCGTGAGCAGCCCAAGAGCATGATCAAATGCCGTCTCAGCCTCATCAAACCTCCCCTGCTGCGCGCGGAGAAGCCCCAAGACTTCGTGCGAGCGATAGTCGTCAGGAGCCAGCACGAGCGCTTCCTTGACCTGCGGCTCCGCCCGATCGGAAAGTCCCTGCCCGAGCAGAAAGCGCGCAAGATGGAGCCGCGCATCGATGCTCCCGGGTGCCTCGTCAATACTCCGCTGAAGTTCAGCAATCACCCGCTCGGGATCTTGGACTCCGGCAAGCTGGAAGCCCGTCGGCGTCAGAAAGTGATACTGCAGCCGGGCGATGCGTTCACGGTTTTCGGAAACGTCCTTTATGTACACAGCCACGGCATCGTCGAGATAGACGAGCGGCCAGTGGGGATTATTCTGGAGATGAATAATGTACGGCGGCGAGTCGGTTGCGAAATCCGGCAAATCGATGATGGCAATCGTGAAGCCGTATTTTTGCTCGAGCACATCCCATGTATTGGCGTCCAAACCTGCAGCAATAAGCGGCGAGAGGAACTCCGCACCGTAATCGACGTTGCGCCCGTCGACGAAGACCTTCCGGTCGGGGGAAAAGTGGTAGAGGAGCTCGAATCCGAGATTATAGGTATTGAAAATTTTTCCGGTGATCTTCTCACGATCGAGAAACGCCGACACATCCGCCGTCCGATCGATCATGCCGTACCCATGGGCGTGATACCGGTTCGCGAAGGCAAGATTTTCGGAGCTCGCAAAGAAGATCAAGCCTAGTACAAGAATCAGGATGACGGACGCTGACCAATACAGACGTTCATGCATCCACTCCAGACAACGTTTAGAGAGTGCGCTCCGTTCGAGCTGCATCACCACCAACGCCAAAACTACGAGAACAAGAAGCATTTCGTGGCGATACGCCGTGCGGGAGAGGTAGCCGAAGACGAAGAGCAGGATGATCCAAAACACCAGATGCTTGCGAGCAAAGAGCAGCGACCCGAGCGCGACAATCCAGAACGGCCACAGATCCGTGATGTAGAGGGACCACTCGCGCGGCTGCCACTCGGCAATGAAGTCCGTCGTCGTATCGTGGAGAAGTGTCTGCAGATAGGTGACGTTGCTCCAGCCGAGCGGGGACACGAGTGTTGCCGCAGCCAGAAGAACGGGAAGGATCGCCGGAATGAACTTCCGCTGATGCACCATCAACTGCAACGCCAGTGCAGAACCGATCACGACGCCGAGCAGCGCCGCAGCGCCGTGCAGATTCACCCACAGGATCTGGAGCACGACGAGGATCGCCACGTCTTTTCGATGCATTTTGCCTATCCGGAGAACCCGCGCGCTCACAAAGAGAAACGCTGCCACCATCACCCACGTCCACAGGTGCGGCCGGTCCATGGCACCGCTGCGGATGGTGAGAGCCGCGAACATTCCGAGCGGCACGTAGATCCAGAGATTCTGCTTTCCGATGCAGAGGACAAGAAGAATCGATGTTGCGACAAGCGTGCTCCGCAGGAGAATGACACCTGTTGAACCGAACAGATCAATAACAAGAGAGAGGATGATCTGTGCCAGCCATTCATGATTGGCGAGGTAGGGGAGCCCTTCGCGCGTGTAGGCGAAAGGATCGATGGTGATCAACCCCCCGGTCTCTCGCATCAATCTCCCCGCCGTCACGTGCCAGAAAAAATCCGCATCGAAGATCTTGAAGGCGCAGAGCCAGAAGATAAAGAGAACGACGGCGATGAGAGCGAGCGCGTTGAGAAGAGTATCGCGACGGAGGGAGGGCATCGGGGAAAAAGGATGGGCTGAGCGGTAGAATACAGTGAAAATGGGAAGAGGTTTTTGTTTTGTCATCCCGAGTAGCTTGCCCGCAGGCGAGCGTATCGAGGGACCCTCCACCTAACCTCCTCCCGATGGGAGGAGGGATGTTTGTGTTTTTTTGTTTTCCCTTTTAGCAACTCGTATTTGTTCAGCCGACTCTACCAATGATAGGTAATACCCCTTGTCTCCCCGCCATTCTTCCAAAAATTCACGCGCGTTGGCATGCGAGCTGTACAGTCGGCCATCAGGTTTCACCAAACGACAGATGTTGGTAATGGACGGTAAATCGTTGACTCTATCGACTTCTTCATACGTACCGCCTCCGTAAACATCGATGATGGCATCTCCTTTTTCCTTCAGACTTTTGCCGTATTGCCTCAATGCCTCATGCAACGGCAATCGAATGTGTCGTACCAGCGAACTGCGGTAGAAAACGCACCGTTCGATGACCTCTTGTATCTCTCGCTTGATTTCCTCACCGAGCAGCTGCACTGCATCGAGCCCAAGAACGGCTTCCAGTTGGGCATGCACCCAAGCGTAGTCGATGGGATCGATGACGATCGGCGGCGGATGAAGTTCCCGCCGATGAACGAGATCGGGGAGAAAGCCTCCGAGTCCGGCTCCCGCTTCAATAAATTGCGGCCCGACTTCGTCGACGAGATGAACCTTGGAAAAAAAATCTTTGTACGTTTTAGCGCTACGAGAAGTGATCCATAGAGCAGGCGTTTGTCGCTCATCTTCCACTCCGACTCGGCCATGCGAAGTTTGCTTAAAAATCGATATGCGACAACGCTCAGCGGGATTATGGAATTGGCCAAGTTCTCCAAAGGTTTCCTGAACGGCGGAAAAAGCCATAGAAGTGGCTTATTATAGACCAAATCCGACCTAGCGGAAGGAGTGAATTTTGGTCGAATGACTATTATTTGAGCTCTCTCCGAAGCAGTTCAATCTCATCGCGTAAATCAGCCGCCTTCTCAAACTCCATATTCTTCGACGCCAGATCCATCTGTCTCTCGAGTTCTTCCATCAGCCGCTTCTTCTCGTCTTTGGGAATCTTCGTGTGATCGTACTTGGGACGGCGGAGTTCGAGCTTGCGGCCATCTTCCGAGATATCGTGAACGGCTTTGATGATGGTCATGGGCGTGATGCCGTGCTTTTTGTTGTAGTCCTGCTGAATTTTGCGGCGACGCTCAGTTTCGGCGAGCGCAGCCTTCATCGCGTCGCTCATCTTGTCTGCGTAGAGCGTGACGTGACCGGAGACGTTGCGCGCTGCGCGGCCAATCGTCTGAATCAACGCGTCGCGAGAGCGGAGGAAGCCCTGCTTGTCGGCATCGAGAATCGCGATAAAGCTGACTTCCGGAAGATCGAGGCCTTCGCGGAGCAGATTGATACCGACGATGATATCGATCTCACCGGTGCGCAGCTGCCGCAAAATCTCGATGCGCTCGAGCGTTTCGACATCACTGTGGAGGTAGCGGACCTTCTGACCGGCCTCATTCAGGAATTTCGTCAGTTCTTCCGCCATTTTCTTGGTCAGCGTCGTGATCAGGACACGCTCTTTATTTTTGAGCGTCGCTTTGATCTCCTCGAAGATGTCATCAATCTGGTGCTTGGTCGGCTTCACGATCACCACGGGATCGAGGAGGCCGGTGGGACGAATAATCTGTTCGACGAGATTTTCTTTCGGAGTATTCGCGAATTCGTATTTGCCCGGCGTCGCCGAAACGTAGACCCGCTGATGCGTACGATCCTCGAACTCTTTAAATTTGAGCGGACGGTTATCGTGCGCGCTCGGCAAACGGAATCCGTAATCGATCAGCGTCTGCTTGCGGCTGAAGTTGCCCTCGTACATGCCGCCGACCTGCGGGATGCTGATATGACTTTCATCGACGATAAGCAGGAAGTCATCGGGGAAGTAATCGAGGAGAGTGGACGTGGACGCGTTCGGGACACCGTCATTATTCAGATACCGGATGTAGTTCTCGATGCCCGTGCAGTAGCCGGTTTCCTTGAGCATTTCGATGTCGTACTCGGTGCGGGTGCGGATGCGCTCGGCTTTCACGAGTTCATTCTTCGCGATGAATTCCTTCTCGCGTTCGTTCAACTCTTTTTGAATTCCCGCGACTGATGCGTCGATCTTCTCTTTCGTCGTGACGTTGTGCGCAGCAGGGAAGATCATCACGTCCTGGAGTTCTTGGAGCACTTCGCCCGTGAAGCAGTCGACTTCCTGGATGGTCTCGATTTCGTCGAAGGGAAGCTCAAAACGCAGGACGGTGTCGCCGCCGGGCGGAAAGACTTCGACGGTATCACCGAGCACATGAACCATGCCCTGTTTGAAGTCCATGCCCGAGCGGCGGTACTGAATATCGGTGAGGCGGCGGAGGAACTGATCGCGTTTGATCTGCTGTCCGCGCTCGATCTTGATGGCAAGCGCTTCGTAGTCTTCGACATTGCCGAGACCGTAGATACAGGAGACAGAGGCGACAATGAGAGTGTCGCGGCGGGTGAGAAGATTGAAGGTGGCGGCGTGCCGATACTTCTCGATCTCCTCATTGATCGAGGCATCCTTCTCGATGTAGGTATCGGTCGTCGGTAGATACGCCTCCGGCTGGTAGTAGTCGTAATACGAGACGAAGTACGAGACCGCGTTCTCCGGGAAGAATCCCTGGAACTCGCTGCAGAGCTGCGCCGCCAACGTCTTATTGTGCGCCAGCACGAGCGTCGGGCGCTGGACCTGCGCGACGATATTGGCCATGGTGAAGGTCTTGCCGGTACCCGTGGCCCCGAGGAGTGTCTGGTGCTGTTCGCCCTTTTTGAGCCCCGCCACCAGCCGCTCAATCGCTTTCGGCTGATCGCCCATGGGCGTAAATGGCGCAACGAGCTTAAACGGCTTGCCGGAAGGTGTACCCAAGAGAGAGGACATACGAACCCTGATTGTACAGGTTCCAGCGGTGTGGTTCAATGGTCGACGCATGGCACCCCGACATTCTGATGACGGCTACGCCCGCGCAGTCGAGCTGACCGAAGAGGCCATGCGCGTCACCGACGAAACGCACTACGAAGAAGGAGAGAGGCTTCTCCGAGAAGCGATGGAGCTCGTTCCCGATGAGACACACTTTTTGAATAACTACATCGCCTTCTGCCTGCAAGTCGCACAGAACTGCACGCTGAATGACGATCCCGCGGAGGCGATATCTATTACCGGAAGGCGCTCGAGCAGGGGACCGATGATCCCGAATCGTGGATGGACTTGGGCGCGGCATACGCGCGGAACGACCAGCCGCTCGAGGCATTACAGGCATGGCAGGCTGCGCTGGCAATGCTGAATCCGAAGAAAGGCCGCGACAAGGAGAACATTC
>CAYGNM010000033.1:0-8968 GCA_964351275.1 uncultured Candidatus Peribacteria bacterium
AAGAAGAGCAAGCGCACGGTGATGGCGGGCTCCACGCTCTTCACTTCCCCGCGTTGGAGATTTCCTGCAAGGATCTCGGCGCGTGTCTGGACGATCTGACCAGAAGCGGTCAACCCTGCCGAAGGACCTGCTCCCGTGAGGAGAAGCTCGTCATACGTAGCGATGTCCGGGCTCACCGTTGGTGTCTGATCGAGTCGGATGATGTGGTAGCCAAATTGCGTTTCCACTGGCTCTGTCAGATCTCCGGCTTTCTTGAGTGCGAACGCGGCTGTTTCAAACGTCGGTGCCATCACGCCGCGGCCGAATGATCCCAGTTTTCCTCCATCCTTCCGCGACTCGCCATCCGATTGCGTGTTCGCAAGTTCCGCGAAATTCGCCCCCTGCTTCAGTTCCGCAAGAAGTTGGGTCGCTTTCTCCAGTGCCTGTTCTTTTGTGCGCGTGACGTCGGTCCCGGCTCCCGATGCGCCGGCGTACGACACCAGGATGTGGCTCGCGGCGATCTGCTCTCCACCGCGCTGGAAGTTTCCCAGGAAGAGGATGCGGCCGACAGCGTCCGTTTGCACAGTCTTGAGTGCTCCGGGAGAGATGCTGCGCAGTGCCGCGGCGATGCGCGGGTCGATCTTCCCGTCCAGCGTCACCTTCTCATGGTGGACGACGCTCGCGCCGGGTTCGGTCTTGGCAAGGTAGGCGAAGGCCTGCGCTGCTTCGGTGATGATACGGCCGGTGCCGGTCGGCGGCTGGAGGACTTCGGCGAGGAAAATGCCGGGAGCTTCCACCTCCGTGATGCTTCCATCGGGTTGCTGCTTCGGCTGCTCTACCGATCCTTCGCGGAGGACGACCCTGCCCGGTTCCGTTCCCCACAGGCCCTCGAGCCCCTTGGGCACCTGGTCCCGGAAGAGCGTTCTGCTCGCCTGGTAAGCCATGCCCAGCTGACTTCCCAGATCCTGCCCCTCTTTGATCAGCGTCGAGCCGCTCTGGGTGATACGGCGCAGGGCTGCGTTTGCCCGGGCACGGACCTCGCTGCGGTATTCGTCGGTGACCTCTGTCATCTCTTCTTTGAACTCCAGCTGGATGGTTTTGCCCACCACCTTGATGCATTCCTGAATATCGACGACCCCCGGGCATTCCACCAGCAGGTGTCGCTCATCGCCCACGTAGGACGGCGTGATCGTCGCTTCGCTCACACCGAGCGAGTTGATGCGTCGCTCCAGCACGGTGCGGATCGCCTCCACGAGGTTCGTCTGCTGTTCCTGGATGCTCATCTTCTGCGCGCGCGCGACGTTGAGTTCTTGTGTTCCAGCCCCGCCCTTCTCCAGCCGGTCGATTTCCGCATCCACTTCCGCCAGCTGCTTGCGGATTTCCTCCTCCGAAATCCGGAAATCGAGCTGCGTGCCTCCGGCAAGATCGAGACCCAGGTGCAGCCCCGGCCGCTGGAGGAATTCCGGTGCCCAGGTCTTCCACTGCTGCGGAAGCGTCAGGAACAGCGCAATCACGCCGATGGCGGCGGTCACGACGGGCCAGAGAGGGAAACGGCGGTTCGCCATAGGTCCGGTGGAGTCTATTGTGCTGTGAAGGTCACATGCAATCCCACATTGACGTCATCTGCAAACGCTTTGGCTAGTTCCTCGCCCGGAATACCGTCGATCTGGATCGAGTCCTGCTTGTCCTTGGCGTCCACGAGCTTCTTGCTCATTAGCTGCCCCCGCACAAAGATCCCGATAACGCCGCCGCGGTTCTTGGCGAAGACGTCTTTGAGCAATGTTTGGCCTTCTTCGGTGAAGCTGATGACAACAGAGCCTTGGCTGACGCCGGCCTCTGTTACCGAGAGCGCGGTCGTCACCCAGTCGAAGTGTTTGGTCTCGATGCCGGTCTCTTTAAACTCCCCGAACTTCTCGCTGATCACATCACCCTCGCCCGCGGCCACCTGCTTCATGATCGACATCGTAAAGGGTGTGGTGAGGCCGTCGCTCAGAAGCTTCGCTGCCTCGCTGTCGGAGACCTGCACTGTGAGGACGTTGGTCTCGCCAGTCGTCGTCAATTCCTGCCGTATGACCTTCTTTCCCTTGGAAACCATCCTGCCATCCACAGAGCGCGACACAGCTGCCTCCAATGCCGTTCTACGCGCAGCGTCCTGGGTATCGAACGCGACACTGAGCTTCACGGTTTTGGCGCAACCCGCCAAAAGGAAAAGGAGAGGCAGAGCGATCACGAAACGTTTCATAGTGAGTGCAGTATAGAGAAGGGAGCACCGGAAGCCAAAGAAGCCGAAAAAGCCGACGAAGCCGAGGAAACTCCTATGATATCCGTCATCGCACGATGAGCTTGGTTCCTGCCCTGAGCATCTGCTTCTGCAGATCAATCCCTTCGAGCAAGCAGCCATCATCAATCACGCAGTTCCTGAGCGTGCAGTCGCGGATCGTCACGCCGTCGAAGATCATGCAGTCGGTCAACGAGCTTCCTTCTATATGGCAGTTCTTTCCGATGGTGACGCTCCCGTGCAATTCTGACTTCTTCACCTGTGCGGACGGATCAATCAATGCAGATTCGCCGACGAGTTCCCGGTGGGCTTCCAGATACGAGTGGAACGAGCCGATGTCCATCCAGGGTTCCGTGAAGGTAAAGCACTCGACGGGAATATTCTTGTGCAGGAATTCCTCGAAAATGCCGCCAAGGTTATCCGGTTTCACCTTTGCGTATTCCTGGAGAATCGGAAGAGTGCTCTTCGGCAGGATCACACAACCAGTGCTCACTAGGGTGGACGACGGGTTTTTCGGTTTTTCCTCAAATCCCTTCACCCGGGTTCCTTCTCCTTTGATGACCACACCAAACGACTTCGCTCTCTCCAGATCTCCAATGTCATGCGCGGCAAGGAGGGGATTGCCGTGGAAGGCGTCTAGGAACTTCTGCAGCGAAAATCCTAAGTAGTTATCTCCTGTGAGAATCAGCAGATCGTCCTCAATTTTCTCTGCCTGTACCCATTGTGCGATCGATCCCAGAGCGCCAAGCTTCTGATCATCGCTGCGAGTGCCTTCCACTACTAATTCCATATCATGGTTCGAGGCGCGCTCGGACCGCGCGCACCTCACCATGACATCTAACCACTGTTTGAACCCATCCGCGAACGCGGCATTCGTGCTGACCGTTACGGGCATGTCCGCCGGAATCTTTTCGATCAGATGCGTGATGATCGGCTTGCCGGCGAGTGGGAGGAGGGGCTTCGCTCGTTTTTCGGTCAATGGCCACAATCTGGTGGCGAAACCGCCGGCGAGGATGAATGCGTGCATGAGTAGGAGTGTACTGTTGATTCGGCTTACCTTCTACGGAGGATTCCGTTGATTCGTTTACTCGTTTATTCGTATGCGATGAAGAAGTCACTCTCTATTGGATCGAGTAAACGAATCAACGAATAAACGAATTGAGGACATCACCGGAAAAGCGAACTCCACCAGCCAGAGGCGGGGCTCACGACAGTGACCGCCTTCCCTTCCAGTGATTCCATCCGTTCATCGCGCTCCACAATTCCGAGGACGGACGGCAGCAGCATGTAGGTGATGCCGCGCGTGCGGCAGGTGCTGAGAATATTGATCGACTGTTCTAGGTCGCTGCACTGGATCACATGGGTGATCTCGAATTTCTTGAGTGTTTCCTCGAGCTTATCCAGCTTTCCGGCGACGGGGATTCCTTTGATCTCCTTCTCCTTCACGCCCGAGGCATCCAGGATCGCGACGGGTTTGAGCACGCTGCGGCGCTTCTGTAGAAGATCGAGCAGATGGTGCGACTCGCGTGTCATGCCGACAATCAGGGTGGGGAAGCACGGCGGATTGCCGCGTAGCATCATTCGCATCAGGAGCCCGAAACCCATGTGCCATGCCCACGTCGCAGTGGCGGTCAGGACGAAAGCAGTGAGTAGGAGCTCGCGGCTGAAGATCTGCTGGAAGAGGAAGAAGTAGGTCAATGTCACCAGCGCAACGCCCATTACCGCCGCGTATGCGATATAGGCCGCGTTGCGCACCGTCCGTTGTCGTCGTGTCAGGCTAAACGTTCGCGTCATCACCAGTCCGCCGAGCCATGGGATTCCGCTCAGCGCCACCGCGGTCATGTAATTATTGAATGGAAGGTCCGTCGACAAAATCCACCCGACGCGTAGGAAGTAGGCGAGGGCGTAGGCACACAGAAAGAGGAGGTAGTCCGTGAGAAGCCAGAGGAGAAGGAGAAGGGGGCGGCGCATGAGATGAGAGTACTAGAATAATAGAGTAATAGAATATTAGAATAATAGGATCCAGAGCATGCAGTTGCGGCCACCACTATCCCCTGAGGTGCCCTATTACTCTAATACTCTATTATTCTATTACTCTACTATTCTTCACTTGTTCACATTCGCAACCTCCAACCCGATCGAGCGGAAAGATAACTTCGTCGCATCCCACGCGATCTTCCCATCCCAACTCGCATCGCTCTCCGCGATGTTCTTCGTCTTCGGCATGTAGCGCTCCAGCCATGCGAGCTTCTGTGCAAGGACCGGACTCCCCGCAGCGCGAGTCCGGAATGTCCGTTCTTGGGTGATGTAATACGTGACGCTCTCCGCGAGATCCTCAAAATTGTCCGCCTGATACGCGTAGCCGGTCACAAAGTCTTCCGGCTGTGCATCTGCCCGGCGCGTCTTTTCATTCGTCCAAGAAATTTTGTAGAAGCTAATACTGGGGTCATTGTTAAAGATGATCGCATCGCCATCGCGGAAGGCGCTGACGCCACTCGGAGACGTTCCTGTGAGGCAGGTGATGTCGCGGAAGTGGCCGAGGCCTTCGTGGAGTAGGAGGCCGACCAGTTCCTGATCGGGCACGGTACCGCTCACGAGGATTACGCCCTTGCCGGCGAGGCCGCGGTGCTTGGGATGGTTGTAGAGGACGCTGAAGGTTTCGAGTTTTTCCAGACAGGCATCACCGAGAAGACTCAGGACACTTCCGACGAGCGTGCGCTGATTCTCTTGCACTCCCGATTCGTCCAAAATCTTCTCCAGACGCGTTGTCGGTTTTTTCTGATCGAGAGAGACGGACGGCGCAGTCGTCAGACGGACCTGGTGACGTCGCGTTCCGGCTGCGTTCAGTGCGAGATGCGGTGATGGTTTCGACCGGATTGCTGTTGCAGCAAACTTTGCCTCTGCTACACTCACAGATGGATACATTGCGAGCGTGATGATCGTCAGCAGGGTCGCCAATGAGGGGAAAGCGTTCTTCAGCACGAGGTTTCCCGAAGTGGTACTTTATATCATATTAATAGGTAAATGTCAATACCGAGCGATCCGCCTCCTTCCGGGGAGCGGCACACCGTCACCATTGAAAAGCTCACCTTTGGGGGGGCAGGTCTCACTCACGTGGACGGTCTTACCGTCTTCGTTCCGGATACGATTCCGGGCCAGCAAGTCGAGATTCTGCTCACGAAGAAAAAGGACACATTCGCGGAAGCGAAGGTCCTCAAGGTCCTGCGACGCGCCAAGGACGAAATCCCCGCGCGGTGCACGCACTTCCACGACTGCGGCGGCTGCATCTGGCAGAACCTCCCGTACGACAAACAGATCTCCTATAAGGAGGAGATCATCCGCGAGACACTCAGCCATCTGACGCCGGTCGACGAAGCAGTGCGCTCACAACTTCCCGGTCGCGTCCTGCAGACGATTCCGAGTCCGCAGATCTATCACTACCGCAACAAGCTTGAGTTCAGCTTTGGGTACCAATCGATGCGCGCCGAGGAGCGCGGAGGCAAGCGCCTCTACTTCGACGAAGGTCCCTCCGTCGGTTTCCATCAGCCCGGTCAATGGTCCACCATCCTGCCGATCACCGAGTGCCACCTGTACGACGAACAAGTGGGCGTCCTGCTCACCGATGTCCGGCGCTTCATGGAGCAGACGCGGCTGCCGGTCTTCAATCCCAAGACGCAGCGTGGGATGCTCCGCAATCTCCTCCTGCGCCGCGGCGTCCACACGGGCGAGCAGATGATCTGCTTCCTCCTGCATGCGCGGAAGAAGGAACTCGAGCCGCTCTTCCAGCAATTCCTTCGCGCGTTCGGCGGCCGTTCCCATCTCGCATCACTCCTGATCGTCGAACATCTGGGTCTCACCGAGAAGCCCGAGTTCCCCAAGGTTCACACGCTCATCGGTAAGCCGACGATTACGGAGCGCCTGTTCGATTTGAGTTTCGAAATTTCCCCGTTCTCCTTTTTCCAGACCAACACGCTCGCGGCCGAGAAGCTCTACCAGGCCATCGCACAAGCAGCGCAGCTCACCCAGCGCGATACCGTCCTCGATGCGTACTGCGGCATGGGCACGATCGGCCAGTACCTCGCACGATTCTGTCAGCGGGTCGTCGGCGTCGAGAGTCATCCCTCCGCAGTCGATGATGCGCTCAAGAGTGCCGGTCGCAACCGCATCGCCAATATCAGCTTCTATAAAGGACGCACCGAGCAGGTGCTCCTCGATCAGTTGAAGCCCGGCGGAAAGTATCAGTTCAACGTGATCATCGTCGATCCTCCCCGCGCCGGTCTGCATCCCAAAGCACGCGAAGCGGTCCTGGCGCACTCACCAGAGAAGATCGTCTACGTCTCGTGTAACACGGCGACGTTTGCGCGGGATCTGGGAGATTTTTTGAAAGGAGGGTATGAATTGAGGACGGTCCAGCCGGTCGATCTGTTCCCACATACGGCGCATATTGAGACGGTGGCGCTCCTACAGAAGAAATAGGGCAGGGAGAAATTCTCGGATGCAGGTGTTTTTTTCTTGTTTCTGTATCCCCTCATCCTAACCTTCTCCCTGCGGGAGAAGGGATGTATGTGTTTTTGTTTTGTTTGCGTAGAATTGCGTTGTGCAAAAAATCACATTGTTGACTATCGGCCGCGTCAAAAGTTCCTGGATCAATGCCGGTTGTCAGGAATATCTGGAGCGCCTGCGTCCATCCGTCAAACTGACGATCACCGAGATTCCGCCCAGCCGACAGAAAGATTCACTCAAGCAGCAACAAGAGGAGAGCGAGCAGATTCTGCATGCGTTGGAGAAGGAACGCGGCGATATTTTCCTTTTGGATGAGGTGGGGGAGCGCATGGCGTCCCGACAGTTCAGTGTTTTCCTCAGCAAAGCGGAAGATATGGGTCTCGCTCTAACGTTCATTATCGGTGGAGCCTATGGTGTCAGCGAGCAGGTGAAGTCCGCCGCACGCGGCTCCATCCGGCTCAGTGATATGACGTTGACGCACGAGATGAGCAGGCTTGTCTTCCTCGAACAGCTCTACCGCTCTGTCGAGATCAGGAAGGGGAGTGGGTATCACCACTAATCGAATCATTCCAAGAACAGTACCAGGTACATAAAACCCATCCCGCAGATAATAGCGATCAGCTGCAGCCATCCCTGATGAGGTCGCGTGTGCTTGTGGAGTTCGGGAATCAAGTCCGACCCGGCGATGTAGAGCAGGTTGCCGGCTGCGAACGGCAGCATGTACACCGTGAATGACGAGAGTGAAGTGCTACTGAGGAGCACGAGGACGGCACCGAGGATCGCGGCGCTCGCCGAGAGCATGTTCAAAAGTAGGGCTTTCCTTTTTCCATAGCCGCTGTGGAGGAGAATCGCGAAGTTGCCGATCTCGTGCGGAATTTCATGGAAGATGACGGCAAGCGTGGTGGCAATGCCGATACTGGGACTTGCGAGGAAACTCGCCGCAATCACCATTCCATCAATCAGGTTATGCAGGCTCTCTCCGACGAAGCTCATTATGCCCATCGGATGATGATGTTCCTCGTCCTCTCCCGGCAGGGCATGGCAGTGTCGCCAGAGGACAAGCTTCTCCATGGCGAAGCAGAAGAGGATTCCCAGGAGAATCACCAGCATTCCGCGCGAGAAGAAATCCGCATCCTCCGCCATGTCCGGCAGAATATGAATGAACACGTCGCCGAGTAGTGCGCCCGTCGAGAAACTGACGACGTACAGGAGGATCTTGCGAATGAACCGCTCCTCAAAGAGAAAGAAGAGAATACCGAGGAGGGAGAGTGCGCTCACTCCGATGACGCTGATGAGGGAATACAGGATGACCATAAGAGGAGGAAAAGGGAGTAGGGGCGTTTCGCGAAACACCCCTACTTCAACTGGCAGGCCCGGCACATGCCAATCATCTCGCTTACGTGCTCAGTGGCTTGGAACTTTGCTGCGCGGGCGATGCGGTTCTCGGCCCAGCAGAGGCTTCTACTGGCGAATTCTTCAATATCTCCGCACCCAACGCAGTGCAGGAAACCGTGATGCCCCTTGCGCTGCGGCAACGTGCAGAGCGTGTAGCGCCCGTCGCAGGGATGACGGTGAACAATGTGCATTTCCTCCAGTAATGCGAGGATCCGGTACACCGTGACGGTGTTGATCGTCTTCCCGCGTTTGATGATGGCTTTCTGCAGATCGTACGGTGAGGCTGCTTTCTTGAACCGACCCAGTGCATCGATCACCAGCTTGCGTGCGGGCGTCTCACGGAGCATTTTCTTCTTGATGCCGGTCATCATCAGGTGCTTTTGCATTTATACTGAGGAATCGAAGTATGGTGCAATACTATTGCAAAAGTATTGCAGGAGCAAGGAGATAATGATTATGTGCGGGTCTGTGTCTTCTCCATCTCTTGCAATACCCGTTCCGGGGACACTTCCTTTTTTAACTGCTCCAACTCCGGATCCTTCCCCTCAATAAGCCCCAAGTGATCGGCGATGGCATCGGTCAGTCGAAGAATTTTGGTGACTTCGTACTCTGTCAGCAGATTGATCTGTAGATCCAGTTCTGCCCTCTTGTCGGTGATCTCCGAAAGCCGGTTCTGACTCACGAGCACGAAGGTGGAGAGAAAGATCGCTTCCAGCGACACGACCATCGTCAGAAAACCGAACGGAAACTCATCGACAGGTTCCAACCCCAACATTCCTGTGTTCCAGAGAATCCAGGCACTGAACAAGATTA
>CAYGNM010000034.1:0-3825 GCA_964351275.1 uncultured Candidatus Peribacteria bacterium
GTATAATAATATATATGAACATACCCGCCACCGCAAATCCTCCTGCACCAAAAGAACCTGAGAGTGTAGAAACACTGCAGGACGAACTTCTCGCAAGAATTGGAGCGATGAAAAACAGGAATCATCTATGTCAGATTTTGGGAAAGTTTGCTCCCTCCATAGATCCATCAACGATGAACGATGAGAAAATCAGGACTGCGCTGCTGAAAGGTGTTAAACAAGTAAAGAGTTTGAAAAATCTTGGTGTGCTTCGGGACTTTGTTGCAGGTCTGACAGAAACGCCAAACTATTCGCCGGTCGACACGAGTACGGCGGTACGTGATTTGGCAGCAAACGTGATGTCTCTCCCCCAAAATTCTGCTGCACCCAGAGAATCCGGAAGTGTCGAAGCACTACAGGCCGACCTCCTCACAAAAATTGGAGGGACGACAGACAAGTCTGCGCTCGGTCGGATTTTGGGAAAGTTTGCCCCCTCCCTAGATGTATCAGTGATGAGTACAGTGGAACGCAGGACGACATTGCAGAACATTGTGAGAAAATTGAATAACGAGAATCATCTTCGTCTGCTTCTGAACTCTTTTATACGTGAGACAGATCCGACAATCGAAAAAATTCTATCTGTTGAGCAAATGGCGAAAGCAAAAAAATTCTTCCCCACAATGATTGATGGCATGAAGGACTTGGAAAATCTCGCCAAGAAATCCGGTGTGATGCTTCCTGATTGTTCGGATTATTCTCAGAAATTAAAGGAAAACCAAGGGCTATTCCTGCAACCGGATTGCCAGATCCGATCTCAGATAATTTCTGACAGCATTGATCGGTTTTGGCGTATGCATATGCCCGTCAAAGATAATCTTGGGAAAAACCATCCCCAGCTTCAGGCTCTCCTGACGGCTTCAGTCACCGTGATCGATACCTTGGCAAAGGATGTTCTGGGATGGAATGCTTTGCGTCCCGATTCCCTCCATGGATTACCCGATGATCATTTTAAGCTTGATCCAAGAACTACACGCATTATAAAAAACAGGGTTACTGAGTGGATGCGGCCGATCTATAAGAGGATGGACGGGGGTATTGCGATGCCAGGCATATGCCAGGCTGACTAGTGGTCAACGGTACAACTTCCTGGCAATTCCCCCTACTCAGGAGTTCACTTTCCCCATGTCCGCTGTCCTCTCCATCACCACCTCCTACGCCTTCTTCTCCCTTACCAAGCGGAAGCTCCTGAGCCTGCAGAAAGAATTGAAAAATTTCGGAGCGGAGCGGGGGATGAACGGCCTCGTCTTGCTCGCTCCCGAAGGCATCAATTCCACAGTGTGCGGACACCCCGATGCGATTGCAGAATGGAAGGAGAGGATGCGCGCACTCAAGAGCGATATTCTTTTTAAAGACAGTCACGCGGAACAGCCAGTCTACCGCCGCTGGTCGGTCAAAGTGAAACCCGAGCTCATCACCTTCAAACAGTCGGGTATCGTCCCGTCGGGAAAACACACGCATCTCACGCCGCAGCAATGGAAGCAGATGATGAAGCGCGACGATGTGGTCCTGGTTGATACGCGCAACGGGTACGAAGTCGCGATTGGCAAATTTCGCAACGCCCTCGATCCGCAGCTCAAGCACTTTCAGGATTTTCCCGATGCCATCCGGGCAGCGTCCATCCCCAAAGTAAAAACCGTGATGCTCTACTGCACCGGTGGCATTCGCTGCGAAAAGGCCGTGCCGGCGATGGAGGCGCAGGGTTATACGAACGTCTATCAGTTGGAGGGAGGCATCCTCGCATACCTCGAGCAGTTTCCGCATGACGCGTTTGAAGGCGAATGTTTCGTCTTCGATCACCGCGTTGCGGTCGATCAGCATTTGCAACCGTCACAAAAATTCATGCTGTGTTCGGAATGTGGGGAGCCGACGGAGACTGTTCTCTGCACGCGTTGTACAGTACACTCCGCTCACTCTTTCCTTATCCCCTCATGAAATCCCGCGCCTCCTCAATTATCAGTTGGATCTGCATCGGCCTCGTCGCCGCATTCAATCTGTTCGCCGCCGTGATGAAGTTCTTTCCCGTTGTTCCCGGTTCCGAAGGCGACCTGATGATGCAGAAGCTTGGCGTGAACGGCATGATGCTTTCCCTCGGCGTTCTGGAGTTCGTCATTCTTGCGCTTTACGTGATCCCGCGAACATCGACCGTCGGGACTGTCCTCATGATCGGGTACCTGGGCGGGGCATTGGCCACCAATCTCACACATGGCTTCGGCCAGGCAGATGTGGTGCCGATCTACATTTTGTTCGTCCTGATCATGATTGGCGCCTGGTTCCGCAACCCCGAGCTGGTCAGCAGACTCCTCAAGCGGCCGTATCCATCAAAGGCGTAAGTCATCTCTCGACTAGGCCCGTCTGATCATCCCGGCGATGCCGAGGAAGACGACTGCGCCGATGACGGCCATTGCGAGCGCTCCGAGTGTTCCGTAGGCGCTAATGCCGAGGAGCTGGAAGAGGAAGCCGCCGATCACAGCACCGACGATGCCGATGATAAAGTCTGCGATCAGGCCGAAGCCGTGACCGTGCATGATGAGGCCGGCGATCCAGCCCGCGAGTATGCCGATGATGATGAATCCAAGGATGCTCATACCTCTGATGACGTCCGAAGAAAGTCTTTCTTTCTGATATTGTGTGCGAAGATGCATCCGGTCTTCCGCTCACTTTCTCTGCGCCGGCTGACGCTCCTGTTCCTTGGAGGCGTCGCCCTGGTTGCTGCGGCAAAGTTCGCCGCTCTCCTCTACCACGAAACCCTCGGGAGTTACGACCGGGATGTGAACATCTACCTTGCAGTCGGGCGTGGCATGCTCAATGGTCTGACGCCGTACCGCGATCTGTTCGAGACGAAGGCACCGGGGATTTTCTTGCTCAGCGCCCTCTCTCTTTGGTTGTTCCATGGCGCGACATTGCTTCTATGGTTTGAGGCCACTCTCTTGGCTTTATTGCCGGTGATCATCCTGATTCCTTTTCTTCGGGTAAAGGATAACGTTTGCCGTGCTCCGCTCATTCTCATCGGTTTTCTCTTTGGTGTTTTCCTCACGCTCTACACTGGCGCGATGGCGGGGCAGGGGCTGAGCGAATCTTTCGGCGCGGTGTTCGCCACAGCGGCGGTGGCTCTCGGCGCGCTGCATCGGGAATATTTTCCCCATCGGATCATCCTCCCGCTCGCCTGTCTTCTCTTCTTCGCCGCGTTCCTCAAGGAGCCGTTCGTCCTCTCCGCGCTCGGCGGCGTGCTGATCGTCTCGCCATCATTCACGAGCATGCGGCGGATCGTCCTTCCTCTTTTTTCCGCCGGATTCCTGTTCCTCCTCGGACTGGTCGTCACCGGGACGCTGATGCCGTACCTCACGATCTACCTTGGGCACATGTTCGGGCATCAAATCGCCAACCCGTGGGGGACTATCCCCGATCCTTTGTGGCTGCGGACGATCAGCATCGCGCGGCAATGGACGGCAATGCAGTCCTTCTCTTTATTCCTCCCGTGGGTGATCTTTTCGCTCTGGATCGGCTCGCTTGTTCTCCTACTGATGCGGTCTCCGGATCTGCGCGGACGGATCACGACATTCCTCCGGTGGCTGCTGGCGAGTTGGCTTCTGACCCTGAGCGTCGGACTCTCGGGCGATTTTTACGGGCATCACTTTATCTTCGCGCTCCCCGTCTTCTGCGGATTCTTTTACGTCTGCGTCTCTGAACGCGAAACGCTGTTGCGATCACCGGTCGGGCGATGGGGGATCGGCATCTGGGTCGTGCTGCTCTCACTGGGTCTGCTCCTCGCGCCGATGCCTTCCCTCG
>CAYGNM010000034.1:3835-8767 GCA_964351275.1 uncultured Candidatus Peribacteria bacterium
TCGATTCCGGGTGGGAGCGGTGGGTGACGGAGCGGCGTGATGCCGCGGCGACGATCGACATGGTTCTCGATCGCTGCGGGGTTGACCGGTACTTGCTCCTGATCAACGCGAACGACGGCATCCACGCCTTCACCCGGCATTCGCCGCACGGTCCGCTCTTCACGCAGTACGCGCACTTCATCGCGGGGCAGCCCGGGTTCTTGGAAGCGTTCGGCCGGCAATTCCACACCGCTCCCATCGTCGTGGACAAAGAGGACGAACCACGGCCGCTCATCGATGAAGAGTCGCTGCACGAATTCCAGACGGCGTTTACGGAGAATCCACCGGCGTGCGCGGGGAAGGATTTCGTGCAGCCAATGCCGTATAGAATATTGTTCAGGGAAATCCCGTAGGGGCGTTTCGCGAAACGCCCCTACATCGCGTATTTCCACGTCGCATCAATCGCGATGCCTCCGCGGACGTGGAATTTGACGGTGACCGTGAGGCGCAGCGGCTTCACGAATTTTACGAAGTCCTTGCCGATATCGACGGCGAGATGTTCGTGGAAGACGCCGACATTCCGGAAGGTTTCCAGGTACAGCTTCATCGATTTGGATTCCACCACGTGCTTATCGGCAACGTACGTGATTTCGATATCCGCGTAGTCGGGCTGTCCGGTCATCGGGCAGATGCAGGTGAATTCGGTGCAGTGCAGCGCCACCTCAATCTCGCCGGGCGCGTGATTGGGGAAGACCTCGAGCGTCCGGGCAGGGGAGGAGGCTTTTCCGAGTTTCGTGAGCGCCGCAAGATCGTCCTTTTTGGTCGGCATGGTTACTGATGGAACGAGAGACCGGCACGGCGTTTAAGACTGGCCACGGCGGCGTAGGTGAACGGTGTCGCGAGGATTTCGAAGGAAACTTTGAATCCCCACTGTGCCAGTATCAATGCATGCAGCTGCGAGATCGGCATCGATCCGGCAAAGGCGATCGAGAGGAAGAGGAACGAATCGAGCCCCTCGCCGATCAGCGTGGAGGAGATGGTTCTGAGCCACAGATGTCTGCCCTTTGTTTTCGCTTTCAATTTTGTGAGGATGGCGGCATTCACGAACTCTCCGACCAGGTACGCGATAAATGACGCGGCCAGGATGCGTGGCGTCCATCCGAGGATCCGTTCATATGCACCCTGTGCGTCGAAGAATGGCGCGGCGGGAATCCACTGGCCTAGCGCAATCGCGGCGACAGCAAGGAGGTTACAGGCGAAGCCTATCCAGATGGTCCGTCGCATCGTGGAGAAGCCGTAGACTTCGGTGATCACGTCTCCGAGGATGTAACTGATCGGAAAAATCACCACCGCGACGGGCAGGAAGACCCCGCCGAAACTGCCGATCTTGACGGCGATGATATTGCTGACGATCAGCGTCGTCACAAAGAGTGCCTGCAGGAGACCACGGTCCGTGTCGTTCTTCATGACTGAAAGTGTAGCAGGTTGCCGCTCAGTAGCCGACGTTGCGGTTGATCCGGAAGTCATCGACCAGTCCGCGTTGCAGAGCCTCCTCGCGCACAAGGCGGTGCGGTATGCGTTCGGTGACGGTGCGCGGGACGGTGTCTCCCCAGCGCAGCAGACCGCCGCCGGGTGTAGTCGCGAATGTTCCCGAGCAGCGTTCCAGTAAGTTGGTCGCCGGCGTTCCTCCATCCGGACCCACAGATGAGCCGTTCGCGTACGCGTCGTTCGCCTTCTGTTCCAGGACCCGGTGCGATCCGCGCACGAGATTGCGGGGGTGCGCTTCGAGGCCGAGGACCAGCAGTGCCGTGCCCGGAGAGTTCACTCTGGAGATCGGGCAGCCTTCCTGTGGATTTTGGCTTACTGGCGCTTCATCGATCATCACCGGACGTGAGACAGGGGGCATTTGAGGAGGTAGAGCCGTGTTTCCGTTGTTCATCTGAGGACCTCTGCTTACCGGGGCGGTGGGAACAGGCGCATTGCGCAGAGCGTAGATCATCTCTGCCATCGCCGAGCGGCGGATGGGCATCTCGGGTGCTACTGCCTGTGCAAGTGCCCCCCGTATCCGGAGCGACTCCACGGAACCCGCGTACCACGGTATGCCGGTTCCCGTTCCTCGGGGGAATCCGTACGCGCGGGCGAGAATCGTGGCTGCTTCGGCGGAGTTAATCGAAGAAAACGGGCGAAAAGTTCCGTCCGCGTTCCCCCGGATCAGTCCCGCCCGCATCGCGGTGCAGAGACGCGGTGCAAACCATTCGTCGACGCCTACGTCCCGGAAGAGACGGGTGAATCGCGCCGTGGATGATGGTGCGAGATGATCGAAGCACCCCTCCGTGCCGATGTCCCCGTAGAACCGGTCGACGACATCGAGCGTGAACTCGAGACGTGAGACCGTTCCCTCACCGTCGAAATCTCCGGCGCTCGTCGGGAGCATGATCTGCTGCTGGGTGACATAGTCGATGGCCGGATCGGTGTAGCCTTGTGAGGAGACGACGAAAGGGGCCGCAGTGAGAACCAAGGACGACGTGACGAGCAGAAGTTTATTCATCAGGGAGGGGAAAAGGAGTGCACCCTATCAAGAGTGAATGGCGCTTGTAAATAGAGCTTTTCTTGCCGACTGTCCGCCTCTGTGCGAGACGCTCACCACGGAGAGACCTCCTCGACAAACGGCAGACGGACAACCGAAGACGGAAGAAGTGAGATTTTCTCTCAGTATTTTCCACAAGTTTTGTTCTATTAAGCCCTTATAGAAGAGAAAATGTGTTGTTGATTGACAAAACTATCGTAGGACGTGATTTATCAGAGATTTTGCGATGCCGAGCGTGATGAGCACGATGAACCATCCGGGAATTCCGCCACTGATTTTGAGCGTCACGAGCGTCGGTTCCATCCACGAGACAATCCGGACGGTGAGCCAGAGGAAGATGCCGTTCACCAACAGGACCGCCACTGCGGTCATGAAGAATCTCAGCGGGGCGGCGAGGAGGTTCAAGACCGGCATCACAAACAGATTCATCAGTGTGATCAAAGCGGCGATGATCACGTAGCCAGGCCATCCGCCTGTCACCACGAACCAGGTGCCCAGGTACGTCTTCATCGCCCAGATCAGGACGATGGTCAGGAGGAAGCGGAGGAGGATGCGGAGCCAGAGGGGCATGGACCACGAATGATAAATAATAAATCGTCGAGCGCATGCCTTCGGCGTGCGATTCAACGCAGGCCGAAGACCTACTGTCATTTTACCCTTTCATTAACGATTTATCATTAGACATTATTTGTCAGATCTTTTTTAGTCTGACCGAAATTATTTTCCCATCCACCTCCAGTTCGTTCTGATCACCGTCGGCCTTTCCGATCGTGGCCTTTGTGGCGTTCATGATTGTCTCTCCGTGTGTTTTCATGACGTCCTCCGCTCCGTCGACACTCAGGACGATCCGATCGTTGATGGTGAGTCCTTTCTCCTTCCGTAACTGCTGGATGAACCGGATGATGTCGCGCGCCCTCCCCTGGAGTTCCAGTTCGGGCGTGATTCGCGTATCAAGCGCGATGACAACGCCCTTATTCGCGGTCACATCCTGACCCTCGCGACCACGGTACATCACCTGCACTTCCTCAGGACCAAGAACTTCTTCGAGGATCAAGACGCTCCCATCGTCATTCTGCGTGAACTCGCCGCGCTTGCCGGCCTGAATGATCTCCTGCACACGTCCGCCCAGCCGCGGTCCTGCTTTTCGCGCGTCCACCTGCGCGTACCGCTCGGCGATCGCACCGGGATCATCCACGATATCGATTGCGTGGACGTTGAGTTCTTCCTGGAGCAATTGGAGTTCAGAGGAGTGAATCTCGTCGCCCGGCAGGAGTGACGCGGGGAATGCGACGGTGGCTCTAGCCAGCGGCTGCCGCAATTTGATCGTCTTCTCGCTGCGGATCTTGAGTCCGAGCGTGGTGATGGTCCTCAGCAGGCGATTCTTCCGGAGCAGTTTCTGCTCTGTAGTGGAGAGTTTCTTCACTGCCGGCCAGTCTGTCAGATGGATACTGCCGTGCGCCTCGGGCACCAGGTTCAGGTAGATCTGCTCGGTGATGAACGGACAGAACGGCGCGAGGAGTTGCGAAAGCGTGAGCAGAACGTCATACAGCGTAGAGAGAGCGTCGAGGCGATCCTGCTCGTTCATTTCCTCCATGGCCTCCTGCGTTGCATGCAGTCCGGCCTGTCCGGCGAATCTTCGCCGCGACAAGCGCACGTACCAGTTGGTCAACGCATCAATTGTCTCGTTCAATTCGGCGCACGTTGCTGACAGATCATAATTGTCCAGTTCGCCGGTCATGCGGTTCACCAAGTCCTGCACTTCGGCGCGGATCCACTGGTCCAGCGGGTGCGTCGAATGTCTGCGAGAGGCGGTCGCTTCCCACTTTGCGGCATTCGCGTAGGTCACGAAGAATGAGTAGGTGTTCCAGAGAGGCAATAGAACGGAGCGAACTGTCTCTTCCACGGTGCGTTCAGAGAAGCGGAGATCTTCACCACGGACCGCAGGAGAACTCATCAGTGCGAACCGGACGGCGTCGGCACCGTGGCGCTCCACCACCTCGAGCGGTTCCGGGTAGTTCTTCAGACGCTTACTCATCTTCTTGCCGTCTTCGGCGAGGACCGTGCCGTTCACAATGCAGTTCATGAACGCGGGTTGGTCGAAGAGCGCGCTGCTCAGGACGGTCAGGGTGTAGAACCAGCCGCGGGTTTGGTCGATGCCTTCGGCGATGAAATCTGCCGGGAAGCCCGCGGGCTTCCCCTCATCCGGCACCGCGACGGTGCCACCTTCTCCCGCTGCGGCAGGAGAAGGACCCACCGCGAAGGGGTAGTGACTCTGGGCATAGGGCATCGACCCCGATTCGAACCAGCAATCCAGAACTTCCGGGATGCGCCGCAAAAAGGGATTCACGGTGACGGTGGTCACCGCC
>CAYGNM010000035.1:0-8723 GCA_964351275.1 uncultured Candidatus Peribacteria bacterium
GGGGTGGCTCGATCGTCCAGCTGTCGGTATGGGAAATGCTCCTCCTCGCTGTGCGCAGCACCACGTTCTATCTGGAGAAACTTCTTGTGCCGCTAAACCTCTATGCGATCTACCGGCCACCGGATCTCCTCTCCGTGATGAATCCCTCCATCGCGATCTCGCTGTTCGTCCTCATCGCATTGGCAGGAGGACTCTGGCTGATGCGTCACTGGGACAGGAACGTGATCCTGGGCGCAGGGATCTTCTTCCTGATGCTCGTTCCGAGCTTTCTCGCCTACCAGAAAGCCAATGACGTGATGCTGGCTGCCGATCACTACGCGTACGTCTCTTCGATGGGATTCCTGCTCGCAATCGGCGCTCTCCTCGCGCACCTGCATGACCGCACAGCGCAGAGAGGAATTGTCTGCGTGGTGACGGCGATTGCCTGCGAATTCGCGTTGCTTGCGCACGCGCAGAGCCTCGTCTGGAAAGACACGGAATCGCTCTTTACGCATGTTCTCCACGAAGATCCGATGTCGCACATCGCCATGAATAACCTGAGTGCCATCGCCCTCGACCGGCACGATGACAACGCGGCATTGGAACTCGCGACCGAGGCCATTCGGCTGAAACCGCACTACCCCGGCGCATTGGTGAACGTGGGTGTTGCGTACAGCCGATTGAAAGACTACGAACGCGCAGAGGAGGCATTGCGAAGGTCCATCTCGCTGGAGGCGAGGAACCCCCAGGCGTACTTCAATCTGGGGGGCATCGAGCAGAAGCGCGATCATGTGGATTTGGCGATCGAGAACTACAAAAAATCCCTTACGTTCGCACCGACGCACGGCGATACCTACTTCCAGCTGGCACGAATGTATCTGCTGCAGGGAAAAACCACAGAGGCGATCGCTGCCTATCGGGCAGCGCTGCACTGGAGGCCGGAAATGCAAGGAGTCTCGAAGGAGCTGGATGCACTGCTGCCGCAATAGCCCTGCGCTACACTGGCACCGATGGCAGACTATGACGATTACGCGCTCTGGTGGATGAACATTAAAGACAAAACCCCGCTGAACAACGGGAACTGCTGCCCGGCGCACTACCTGCCGCACAAAATTCCCGATGGCGATCCGATCACGGATGAGCCATGCCATTTTCATAACAACTGGTTACGTATGGCGCATCACCGGTGTTTCTGCACACTCCTCCGCTGCCCGCACTACGAGAAAATGATGGAGGGATACCGCAATCGCAAGAGGATACCGCTCGATCTTCGGGGTACAATTGACCAATGAAGCCTGTACTTCTGTGTCTCCATGGCTGGGGCGGCTCGAAAGAATCCTTCACGGAACTTCGCGAAGCCCTTACAGGCGCTGACCTTGAGATTCTGACGCCTGACCTTCCCGGCTTCGGCGACGAGCCGGAACCGCCACACGCGTGGACGACGGATGACTATGCGGACTGGGTCGTCGGGTGGCTGCGAGCCAAATTGAAAATTGATAATGGAGAATTGAAAATATCTCGACCGATCTTTCTTCTCGGTCATTCTCATGGGGGGCGCATAGCGATCAAATTAGCGGCGCGATTACATCACGAAAGCAAACAACATTATTCTCCATTCTCCATTCTCAATTCTCAATTTCCCAACGGCAAATCCATTCCCATTGATCGTCTCTTTCTCTGCGCCGCCGCCGGCATCCGTCACCCCCGTCATTTTAAGCGGATCGTCGGTTTAACGCTCGCCAAAGCCGGGAAGTTCCTCCTCTCCATCCCCGGATTAAATCTTCTGCAGCCGCTGGGCAAGAAGTTCCTTTACAAGCTCGTCCGTGTCCACGACTACGAGAAAGCGAGCCCCGTGATGCGGGAGACCATGATAAAAGTCAGCGCGGAGGATCTGACTCCCCTACTGCACTTGATCACCGTGCCGACAGATATCTTCTGGGGAGAGGAGGATCGGATGACGCCAGTGGCCGATGGACGGTTGATGCACCGGATGATTCCTCACAGTACGCTGCATGTTTTTCCCGGCGTGCGGCATGGAGTGCATCGGGAAAAGGCGGGGGAGATTGCTGCTTCCCTAAAAACTATATTGAACCAATCATGACACAAAAACTATGCTCCGTTTTTCCGCTCTTTGTATTGCTCTGCCTGAACAGCAGAAATTGCGCGTCGGGGCTGAGAAATGATCTTAAATCGGTCTTCGAACTGATGGCGTGGTTGAGGAGGAGAGAAAAACGCAGCCTTCGCAGATTTCAGCTTGAGCATGTCATCCGATGCACTCTTCAACGACTTAATATTGTTAACGAAAGTTTTAATATTTTTCTCTTTTGTGTAAACATCCACACCGGCATCATCAAACGGTTTTTGGTCAATGTCACCCACTGAAACATCACGCGCATCGATTGATGCAAGTTCTGCAAACGCAGGATCAGTGCACAAATCATTCCAGTCTCTGGAATGCTGTGTTTGCTGTACAAAGGGGAAACTTTTGTGAGGCAATTGCCTATAGACCGGTTGTGCTATTTTCCCCTTAGGCTGAAAAACATGCATCCCAGCATTTCCCCACACGAATTTTGAACTATTTTTTACGAAGAAAATGCGCCGGGAATTTGGATTCAGGCTGGAGTATCCCTGACCTAAATATTTACCGACAGATGATTGTGGAATGGCAGTCGATCCTCCTATCCATATCATTTTGCCGTCCGGGCCCGGTCGCCAAAAATGAACACCGGTCTTCAGATGGTCCGGTGCAATTCCCGTTGAAGACGGCATTTGCAGAACAAGATCTTCTGATCCATCTGCATACACAACGGACGACGTATTGAAGTGAAGAGGATCTGGAGCATCTGCTTCACGAACAATTATTTTTGAGGGATCGAGAGGGGGTGGAGGGGGCTCAACTTCACGAATAATTTCTTTCGGAGGTTCCTGATGTGCAACCATGTATGCTCCACCAGAGGTAACTGCCGTCAGTAAGGCCAGAGCCTCAGCCACAATGACCCATGGATTTTTTACCACATCAATTGCCTTTCTAATACGCAAATTAGCCTTTCTCTTGTAGTGAAAAATCGCATCACCGCTTTCTCCACTCGACATTTTTTCGAGCAGCTTAAGTGCCGTCTCGGCCATCAATTTTGCCTCTTCCCACTCTGCACGTTCTTCATCGGTTTCCAATTTCTGGTTTCCACTGGGATCAAAATCAACCGTCTTATTTTCCACAGCTCCGTTTCCGGAGGGCATATAGTCAATGGTTCCGCCCAAATGCGTTGTCTGTAACGGGACATCAGCTGTCTTTGCTGAAACAACACGACCCGTATATGTATGAAACGATACTCTCACGGAATTGTCAGTGGTAGTTCTTCCAGTAATGGTATTCAAATCTCTTCCAGTGTTATTAGAATCATCAGACGAAGACTTTTGCGCATTACTTGCATCCGTCTGGGAAGGCAAAGATAGTTTGTGACGTCGAGTGAGAATTTCGACTGCCCGCGCACCTTCAGCGCGTAATTCCGGTATTTTTTTCCCATCAGTGCCCCGTTGATTTCCATCGAGCAACGGGAGCTTGTCTTTGTAGCCCGGCGTACAGACGTCGGTCATTAATTGAGCATGATCAGGCACTTCTTTTTGAGTGGTACCATCCGGATTTTTTATTTTTCTTCTCGGGGGAATTCTCGCTCTTTGCGATGTGAGGATTTCGTACACAAGCAATCCTAAGGAAAACAGGTCGTTTCTGGGGTCAATCTTTTTGGAATTTCGGGCTTGCTCCGGCGCGATATACAAGACATTACCGACAAATGTCCCCGCTTTTGTCTCCGTCTCCGTGTCTGGCCGGTCGGTCGTTCCATCGTTATGACGAAAACGCGCAAGTCCCAAGTCGATCAATGTTGCCTGGAGAGATTGCCTGTCGAAAATGATATTTTCGCCTTTGAGATCCCGATGCACAACACCCGCATTGATGGCATCCAAAATAAGCCGGACGAGTTTTGTGGCAATTGCGTACTTTTCCACATCCGACATTTTGGAAGTATCTTCTCTTTGAGCCTCAAGCGTTGCACCGGATATTTCTTCCATGTAGATAATCTTGCGGCCGTCTTCATCGACGCCGGTACCCAAGAAGCCTGGCACCGTCTCCGGAGAAACACGATTCATGTACTCCATCGTCATGCTTTCCCGCGCAAAACGCGTCCTATTGGTTTCATCAATTCCTCCATTCGGATCGTGATGTTTCGTCACCAATTTTCGCGTCGGATACCTCTGCACAAAACCTTGTCCCCCCTTCTCCTTTTTTGACTGTGCCGATTCGTCATCATGCTCCTCCTCAATAAATGAGTGCAACTCTTCATCGGGAATGCTCGGATCAAGCACATCCCGAAGAAGACTTTTCGTGAATTCCCAACGCTGCCTTGGCCTTGTCGAAATGGCTGTCCCGTCACTGCCGAGCACAATCACTTCCTCCGTATCTCTACTCGTTCGACCGGCAAAAAGCTCTCGATGACTCTCCCCGTCAGTATTTTTCTTCGACAGTTCTCGTCGCGCGGCGTTCAATCCGAAGCTGAGGTGAGCAACTCGATCATACTCATCCGAAGTTGGCGGCATTCCACGTTCATCCAAGCGCTGCTTCCAATCATCTGCATGTGCCTGAGCTTTCTGTATTGCATCATCAAGACTCTCTTCAACGCCATTCACAGCTCCAAAGCTGATTATCAGACGACGACGAACATCCTCTACAGTAAATTTTTGCATTTCGCCCTGTGCTTGCCATTTTTCACGCTCTGCTGAGCTTGCTGGTTTAATTGTCTTTCGCGTCGATGCCGTTGAAAGAACTCCATATGCCATAAATGTCAACCATTATCCTTTAACATGACATAAAGTCAAGTTTCATAAACAAGAAAGAGGGCTCAGCAGCCCTCCTCCTTGAAATTTTCATCTTGCTTTTTACATCTGATCTCTCTCTCTTCCCTGGCAATCCAGATCAAATTCATCGTACAAGCCATCATAATCATTATCATCGTCATCAAAACATGAACCTGTTCGATTATTCGGAGTATTGGGGGTGCGCTCCAACATTGCAGCACAATTGAGATCGTCCTGATCCGCCTTATTATCCAGAGGATTACTATTATCACCCTCGTCATAACACGAATCAATTTTCGCAGAGCTCGACGAACTCGACACGCAATCCGGCGGCATCGTCAATGCCCCCAGCATTCCGGCGGCTCGTGAGGCCATGCATGTTTCTCTGCATTGCTCCTGATCGTCCGCGAGGACATTCATGCAGACGGAGTCGCAGTACCGGGCATCGCCGGTCAGGTCTCGTCCTGTGCGACTACTGAGAAGCGTGATGGTCACAATCAGGACAAATCCCACAAAAATGGAGACGGCAACCATGTGCTTCTCCGACATGTGTGCGGCGGCTGAGCGCTTGGAGCGAGTAGGCATACTGTGTGGAGAGAAGTGTAGGGATGCCGCTGCTCATCAGCAATGTCGTCTCATGCTACCCTGCTTGCATGATGACTGTTTTTCTGCCGATGCTGGCAGTTTTTGCGGCCCTCTCTCCCCTACTGACTCTTGCATGGCTGTGGCAGGTGAAGGAGTGGCGGTGGGATCGTCTGCTCGAGCATCTGCGGCGGGAAGGCTGGGCGGGGCAACTATGGGGGAGAATCCGGCCGGTGATCGTCGCGCTCTACGCCGGTGCATTCCTCTTGCTGAGAGAAAATCCTCTCATTATTCTGGTCTTTCTCGGATGCCTTCTGCTCACATCCACACTCACCGCAATCCAAATCGTTTTCGGCCGACAGCGCTATCCCGTCTTCACAAAGAAAGCAGTGATCCTGACAGTGACGGCGGGACTGTTGACCGTTGTCGCGGCACTCATGATCGAACGGATGCAATGGGACGGGTTTTTCCCGGTCATCGTCCTCATTCAACCCTTCACACTCGCGCTCGCCTGGCTGCTCTGGTTCCCGGTGGATACGTTCCTGAAGAACCGGATCATTTCACATGCGCGATCACTCCGAGAAAAATTTCCTGAGCTGACCGTCATCGGCGTGACCGGAAGCGTGGGGAAGACGACGACAAAGGAACTACTTGCATGTGTACTCAAGGATCTGAATCCCGCGGTGACGCCTGCATATGTGAATGCGGAGATCGGAGTAGCGAGATGGTTGATGAACAGTTTGAGTCAACGGAAACAGCCACCCGAGCCCGCTCCCGAGCCCGAGCCCGTGATCGTCGAGATGGGTGCATACCGGAAAGGCGAAATCTCCATACTTTGTTCCTTCACCAAACCCACCATCGGCGTGGTCACCCACGTCGGCACCCAGCACATCGCGCTCTTCGGCTCGCAGGAGAAGCTTTTTGAAGCGAAGGGCGAGCTCATCCAGTCGCTGCCTTCTGATGGACGAGCGTTCCTCAACGGCGACAATGCGCTCGCTCGGAAAATGGCAACAATCAGTCCGTGTCCTGCGGTGATCGTCGGAACGGGAGGCTCGTGCGATCTGGAAGCGTTTGATATTGAGGAGACGCCCGGCGGGATCAGATTTAGGACTCGGGACATCCTCTTCGAGATCCCGCTCCACGGCACGCACAACGTCACCAACATTCTGCTGGCGATCGCCGTCGGGGAACATCTCGGCATCAAACTGGAACGAATGCGTGACCTCCTGAAGAGTTTTACCCCCCTATCGCAGACGTTCTCCGTTCGCTCGGAATCCGGTGTGCGCATCCTGGACGACACCCACAACAGCAGCACTGCGAGCATGAAGGCAGCAATCGCGTGGGCCCGCACGCAACCGGAGGAGCACAAGATCCTCCTCGCAGCTGGACTCATCGAAATGGGTGACCTGCAATCCCCCGCGGAACGCGAACTCGGAGGGCTGGCCGCCACGGTCTTCGAACGGACGATTGTGACAGATGAGCAGAGTGCGAAGAATTTTGCGGCAGGCGGGGCAAAAAATGTGGAAACATTCTCGTCAAAATCGGCGAAAATTCCTGCCGGCGCTCTACTGGTCTGCACGGGGCGGATGGCGGGCTCGGTTATTCGACGTCTTCTTCCGACTCCGGCGGATCGCCCGGACGTCCCCCCAACGAATCATTGCCCGAATGTCACCGATGTTCCGGGCGTCACCGTGTGACGCCCCTACGGGCGATCCACCGGATCGCCCCTACGATTCACATCATTCAATTCGTCCTCATGACCGCAATCCGCCCCATCCACCACACCTTCGCTCCGCTTGCCGACGGATGCTTCTGCGCCCGGGCATTCGGCCTGCTCCTGCGACCATGGCTCTGGAAACACGGGTCGGTCGTGCAGGAATTCCGTGATGCGCTGCGCGGGACGTTCAACGCGGACACGTTCCTGTTCTCCTCCGGACGGGAGGGTCTCTTGGCTCTACTGCAATCGCTGAACATCGACCCCGGCGATCAGATCATCGTGCAGGCCTACACCTGCGTCGTCGTCCCGAATGCAATCATCGCGGCTGGGGCGACTCCCGTTTTCGTCGACATTGAAAAGGCAACACTGAGTTTAGATCCGCACGAGGTCCGAAAGGCGATCACACCGAAGACCAAAGCGATTATTTGCCAACACACGTTCGGTCTTCCTGCACCACTCCATGAACTCCGAATGATCTGTGATGAAGCTCGGATCCCGCTGATCGAAGACTGCGCGCATGTCATCCCCGACACAGCAGGACCAGAGATGATAGGAACGACAGGCGACTTCGTGCTCCTGAGCTTCGGCCGCGACAAGGCAATTTCTGGAGTGACCGGTGGGGCGATCATCAGTCGACGGATGGACGTGAGCAATCGGCTGCAGAAGCTGGAGTTGCATGCTCGCGATCTTTCGCTGTTCCAGATCAAACGCTTTCTTCTGTATCCGCTGATCTACGCCGTGGCCCGTCCTTTCTACGGCATCTGGATTGGGAAAGCGTTCCTAAAGCTCTGCAGTATCCTCCGGCTTCTTCCGTCGATCGTCACAAGTGAGGAGAAGACCGGACAACAATCCCCCACTCTGCACCGACTCCCGAATGCCTGCGCTGCCCTCGCACTGAGTCAGCTCAAGCATCTGCAGGAAATCAACGACCATCGAAGAACACTTACACGTTTCTATCTGGAGCAGTGCGCCAAGCACGGCTGGCCGGTCTTGCATGGCATCGGCAGTGATCTGCCGCTTCAGAAGTTCCCGATGTTCATTCCCGGAGCCGAGAAGATCCGACAGTCACTCAAGAAGAAGAATATCCATCTGCACGACGGATGGACGGGATGCGTGATCTGTCCGTCATCCGTCGATCCATCGACACTGGGATACCGGGACGGAGATGATCCGCGGGCAGAAGAGGTTTGTGAGCAGATTTTCTGTTTGCCCACTCATCTGACAATGACTCTTTGCGATGCCGAAACTCTGATCAGCGCTCTGAATCATGAATTACGAATCAAGAATCACGACGCACCCATTCATAATTCATGATTCATGACTCATACTTCGTTTATGACCGTCACGACAGCCACCAACCAAAAAGAGTGGGATGACTTTCTGAAGACGCAGTCGTTCCGCCCCTTCCTCCAGAGCTGGACCATGGGGGAAGTCTACCGTCGTATCGGACAGGAACCGGTGCGGCTGGTCATCAAGGATGATGACGCGGTCGTGGGGATCTGCTTTGCGCACATCGTGAATGCGCGACGAGGGAAGCATCTCTCGATTCCATACGGGCCTGTTCTCGGGACAGGGCTCGGGAGAGCCTGCCCCG
>CAYGNM010000036.1:0-8694 GCA_964351275.1 uncultured Candidatus Peribacteria bacterium
AATAGCGCTGATGAAGGTGATGCTGCGTGAAGTTGCCAGGAGCGATCCGCAGCGCGTAGAGGTAATAACGGAAAGGCAACCCAGCAAGAACGAAGAGCGCGAGAACCTTGAGGAAGAACCTTAGGGTGATCTCGCCCTGCAGGAGATAGAAAATGAGCGTGATGAGGTCGCCGATGAGCGTGCAGGCAGTGGCAAAGAGAATCAGATACGTAAGCCAGCGCCGGACTCCGGAGGCGAGCTTCTCCGGGTGACGAGCATATTCGCCCTGGAGCAACCGGGCCATCCAGAGAAATAATGGATACGACACAAAGAGAATGGCGAGTTCCCACCGGACCGAGGACACATTGTCGTAATAATTGGGGAACGCGGGATCGGGCAGGAGACGGTTAAGGAAATCGAAGAAGAGGAAAATAAGGCTGCCGACCGTCGAGATCAGTGCGGTGAAGCTCAGTAAATGAAAGAAGGCATCGCGCGCATTCCCTGTATCGGGCGGAAGCGGCACAGCCATCTGGAGAGTCTCGGACGCCATCGCTTCCGAAATCTCGCGCTCCTTCCATCCTGCTGTGAGCAGGATCATGCGGATCGTTTGATGGTCCATACCCTTGGATCGGGCGTGGGCGATGAAATCGGAGAGGTGATTGTTGAGCATAAGGGGAGTCTAGCAACCAGAAGACGTTCGCCGCTAGCTGAACTTACTGGAATCACGAATTATGAATCATGAATCATGGAAAACCGGGATTCATAATTCATAATTCATGATTCATACTACGGACATGAAGATTCTCGTGGCATTGTCGGGAGGCATCGACTCATCAACTGTTGCACACCTGCTCCACGCACAAGGGCATGAGCTGATCGGAGTGCGATTTTCGCTCTGGAGCGATCCACTCGCGCCCGCACTTGCCGAACTCCTTCCAAGTAAATGCTGCAACGCGCAAACGGCAGCGCGGACGCAGTTCGTGGCGAAGCAACTGAAAATCCCGCTGCACATCGTGGACCTCGAAGAGGAGTTCAAGCGGCACGTCGTCGATCCGTTTCTGGAAGGATATAAAAAAGGTCTCTCGCCAAACCCCTGCATCGGCTGCAATCGCACGATCAAATTCGGAAAACTTCTCGAGATGATGAAGGAACTGGGCTGCGACCAGCTCGCAACAGGGCACTACGCGCGCGTCGCGAAAGAGAGACTGCCCGATGGAACGGATTGTCACCTCCTTCTTGAGGCAGTGGATCAGAACAAAGACCAGAGTTACTACCTGTACGGTCTCTCGCAGGAACAATTGGGCAACGTGATCTTTCCGCTCGGCGCAATGCAAAAATCCGAAGTCTATACACTCGCGAAGACATTCGGAATTCCCTTCGACGAACACTATCGCGAGAGTCAGGATCTCTGTTTCTTCCCCGAGAAGACGCCGCAGGAATTTCTCAAGCGGCATTTGCAGGATGCACTGCAGCCGGGAGAGATTATTCGCAAAGACGGAACGGTCGTCGGGCACCATGATGGCCTGCCGCTCTATACGATCGGACAGCGACGCGGACTGCGGATTGGCGGACTCAAGATTCCTCTGGAGGTCGTCGCGAAAGACCCCATCGGCAACCGCCTGATCGTCGACGAGCAGGGCAGAGAACGGACGGCGACCGTCCGCTTGAAAGATCTGCGCTGGGTGTCGTGGAGACCCGAGGAAAATTCTCCCACGAGATTTGAATGCCGGACGAGATCGCTCTCCCCGCGACTCCGTGGATCCCTGACTTTCAAGAATAGCGAAGGAGCGTTCACATTTGAAAGACCAGAGTCACCGCAAGCGCCGGGCCAATCACTGGTTTTGTATCGCGGGGAAGAGGTGGTGGGCGGTGGAGTCATGGCATAAAATCTGCTATACTTTGAAGATTTGAATCTCACACACACATCGATTCTCCGGCTGCCGGACGTCGCGCTGTCCGCACACACCCGACGGATGTTGCGGGAAGTCGCCGCGCACCTCGCGATGCCGTCGCTCGGCTGCGCAATTGCGGCGCTGCAACTCTGCGTGGTGCTGTGGGTGGTACCGTTCGGCTCAGCGCAAAGTTCCGGAACTCTGGCGCAGACATATGAGCGCCTGCATCAGTGGGACAGCGGGCACTATTTCGAGATTCTCGAAAACGGCTACCGAAGTTCGCTGACACGCAGATCACTGGATCACGTGCCGGGCGAGGTCATTGATCATGGCACCAACGTTTCCTTTTTTCCGGGCTATCCTCTTGCCGCCCGGATCGTCAAAATCATCACCGGACTCGGGACGAAAAATGCACTGCTGCTCACGGCGCAGTTGGCGAACGCGCTTTTCTGGATCTACGTGATGTTCTTTTTCCGCCGATGGAAGATTCGCAAAGATCTCGCCGTTGGAGCGGTTGCGGCCATCGCGTTGCACCCCTCAGCGTTCTTCATGGTAAGCGCGTATTCCGAATCGATTTTCCTCGCAGGTCTCCTCGGTTTCCTCTACTGGGCATCGGTCCGGAAAGATGTGTCCACCACTCTCGATGACGGAGACAGCGCGATGCTGGCGGTGGTGCACGGCTTCATCATGACCGCGACGAGAATCGCCGGCTTGCCGCTGGTGGTGGCCCCGCTTGTAGGACTCCTCCCTCTCCAGTGGAATCGATCCAGTCTGAAAAGTCTGCAGCGGCCCATCCTCATTGCTCTCTGTGCAGCCATGGGAGGAATACTTTTCTTCCTGTACTGCGCCTACGCCTTCGGCCACTGGGATCTGTACCTGCTGCGCCAGCGCGCCGGATGGGGCGTTGTTCCGGACTACGGATTCTTCCTGCACTGGGCGTCGGGATTGTACTGGCCGCAAGACTTCACGGATCTCTGGAACCCCGACCGCTGGAGTCAGTTTTCAACTGTGCTGACTTTCTGGTTGCTTCTCGAAGTTTTTCTTTTCCAGTGGGGCGACGCGAATGTGGAGAGACGAAAAACGCGCAGCAATCGCTGGCCGTTCCTCTGGTGCGCCGCGATGACGTTCTATATCTCCGCTGCCGGACTCTCGGGGCTCGGCATGCGCAGCATGATTCGCTACACATTCCCCGTGTATGTGCTGATCATCCTGGCCCTCGTCCAGGGTATGCATGCTTCGAAATCTTCTCCGTTTCGCCGACCCGTGACCTGGCCGCTTCTCGCCCTTATCGTCTGCCTGCTTGCGTATCTCCAGTACGTCCAGATCCTGCGGTTTACGAACGCGGAATGGGTTGCATAAGAGATGAATTGAAGCCATTTTTCTGGTATAATCACTAGATTTGCTGAACCCCGCTTTCCCCCACCGCGCTTGGTACGACGAGAACGGGAATATCATTCTCCCGGGATTCACCGCGAAACCGCGCGAGCCCGTCCCCGAGCCCGCCTGCCCGCCGAAGCTCCCGCAGGAGCGAAGGTGGGAGCCCGAGATCTTCTCCCAACCGGATCGACCAGACTCTTCATTGGAACGTCCACAAATCCGGAACGAAGAAAATGTTGAATGGATCATCATCGAAGATAACCCAGAGGCACTGCACAAACTGGACAGCGCGACAGAAGTTTCACAATCGATCTCTCAGGATCTCCCCGCACGAATCCCCATGCGCATCCACGTGCAAGATCGGATCATCGCGGTGCGGCGTGTAACGCGTGGAGCAGTCCGTGAAGGAGCGAACCAGTACCGCGTCAGCATCAATGCGGGGAAGCCGCTGCTCGACCGCGCAAAAGATGATCTTGTCCGGTTCGGGAGAATCACCTGGAACTTCCTCGCGCAGCCGGTCTGGGTGCCGACGCGGAAGAAGCAGATCAAAGAGTACAGCCGCGGCACGCTCTTCCTGCTCGATATTCTGCGCTTCGGCGGGACGTTCGCCGTCATCTTCCTGGGACTCTTCCTCGCGCTGAACTACGACAGCTTCTGGCAGATCACCAGCTCAAAAATCTCCATGATTCTGAGCAGCCCCACCATCGACGTTCCGCAGGAGAAAACAGATAATGCGATTGTCGAAACATTGCGGGCGAGTGCCCTGCAGTCGCAGGGAGCGCGTGCTCGAGGAGAGCTCCTCAGCTTCCTCCCCACCGTCGGTCCGCCGGATAACCGCATTCTGATCCCAAAATTGAAACTGAACGTGCCGCTCGTCACACCGCCAGTGGATGCACTCCTGCAGCAGAACTGGACGCAGGTGGAAACCGATATCCAGAGTGCGCTTATGGACGGCGTCGTCCACTATCCGGGAACGGCTAGGCCGGGACAGGCAGGGAACTTCTTCGTTACGGGACACAGCTCGTACTACCCGTGGGCACCGGGCAAGTACAAAACCATCTTCGCGCGGCTGCAGGATTTGAACCCCGGCGACGAGTACTGGGTCTACTACAAAGGCGACCGCCACCGCTACATTGTGACAGAGAAGAAGGAAGTCCTCCCGAGCGACGTGACCGTGCTCGATCAGCCGGAGAATCAGCGCATCAGTACGCTCATGACCTGCACGCCCGTGGGCACCACCTTACGCCGCCTGATCGTCAAAGCCGTGGAAGTCGATCCCCTCTCGGGTCAGCCGCTCAAAATCGGCGAGCGATCCGAAAAGGGCGTGACACCGTCGGTGCAGCTGGAGGCGTTGCCGATCTAAAACTGGTAACAAGGGAATCACAGGTTGTTATCTTCTACGTGTGAGACTCCTGATTCCATCAGGCAATCATTCGACGTGAACTTTTCTAGCGTCTTAGTACCTTGCACTCCTCCAATGGATGCTTTTCTACATAAGTTGCGTATTTCATACCGCGTCTGATTTGGAACACCTAAAATACGGGCATCCACATCTTTTTGCGATACCTGATCGAGTTCAATACCATTCCGCTCTAATACATTCTTCAAAAGGGTTGCGCGCAAAATGAGTTGGCATCGGTCTAAGGAACCAACTTCACTTTCGAGATTGCAAGTGCCTTCTGGCAGGAGATGATCGCAGCCCATGCAGAATGCCTGCGTTGTTGTTAGAGATGTTTTCATCATAGCAAGTAACGCATGCTACTCTCTTTTACAATCCTAAGAAACCCTTATGGTGCCGCCGGCTGGAATTGCCCGGCTTCGCTTGCGAGCTTCGCCGAGGCTGCATCCAATCGCGGCGTAGTCTCGGCTCTGCCGAAGCAGAGACGGACGAAGCCGGATGGTGCCGCCGGCTGGAATTGAACCAGCACGCCCCGATAAGAGGGCAAGGGATTTTAAGTCCCTCGTGTCTACCATTTCACCACAGCGGCAAAGAACTGAATGCAGTATATCCTTCGCTGAGCAGATCGAGGATAGATCATGATACGATATCTTCTATGAAGAGAAAAAACATTTCCTCCGGCTCACCTTTGGAGAAACCGATTGGATTCTCCCGCGCGGTGAGGATCGGCAACTTCATTGCCGTTGCCGGCACGGCTCCGATGACGCCAGACGGAAAAACAGCATGTGCCGGTGATGTCTACGGTCAAACCAAGCGTTGCATTGAGATCATGAAAAATGCAATAGAGGAAGCCGGGGGGAGTCTGGAGAACGTGGTGAGGACGCGAATCATGCTGACAGATATTTCCCGCTGGGAAGAAGCCGCAAAAGCTCACGGTGAATTTTTCTCCGAGATTCGTCCTGCGTGTACGTTTATGGAAGTCAGCGGCCTGATCAAAAAGGATTGGCTGGTGGAGACGGAAGCTGATTGTGTGATCGACGAATAGCGTCACTGAGAGAGTAATCTCCGTATCGCCTCCAGATGCTCCGCCGCTTTCTCGTACTGCGGATCGACCCGCACCACCGCCTCAAGCTGGTTCTTTGCCTCAGCTAGCCTGCCCCTCTCCGCATAGAGTCCGGCGAGGTGATACCGCGACGCGATGTCCTGCGGATTCAGCGTCACCGCTTTTTCGAAGAGCGGCATCGCCTCGTCATTGCGCCCGAGAGACTGAAGTTGGATGCCCCAGTTGTAGAACGGTTCCGCAACGGTGGGGAGTGCTTCTGCTGCAAGACGAAAGTGAGTGAGGGCATCTTCAGACTTCCCCATCTTCATCAGCAATTCTCCAAGGAGGTATCGCGGCGCAAGGTCCTCGATGCGGGGATCGGGGCCAATCGACGCAATCCCCCTCTCGTACCACGCCTGCGACTCTTCCAGCCGGCCACGTTCGCGTTCAATGTTGCCCGCGTTCACCATCGCCTGGATGTAGCCGGGATCATGGTCTGCAGCTTGCGCGAACCACGGTAACGCTTCCTCCGGCTTCCCCGCTTTCACATACGCATCGCCGAGATTATTGGCCGCCTGCGCCGAATCGGGATGCCATCGGAGAACGTTCTCATAGAGCGCAAAATCTGATTGCCACACGCGCGCCTGCAGGAACGTGAGGACGGCGAAGACGGCAGCGACCGCCCCAAACCCGGTCAGGAGGAGAGACTGCGAAAGACTTTTCCTGCGCATCAACCAGAGAGCACCCGCGCAGAGAATGATGATCAATCCGATGGACGGGAGATACGCGTACCGGTCGGACGCAAAGAAGAGGAAACGGTTCTTCCAGAAGTTCGCGAAATTCGGAATCACCGTCAGGAGAAAAAACATCAACCCAAAGGCAACGTTCTTGTAGGGGCGCACCGGTGGTGCGCCCATTGCGGAAAAACCCATGATTGAAACACCCGTCACCAACAACAAACACAAAACCCCAACCACCGGCACCAAAAATTCCGGCGACGACAGAACGACCGGCGTTGTTTGCGCGTAAAGAACGGAAAGATGGGTGGGCCAGAGGAGCGTCTGCAGATAGAAGAGAACGGCCTTGGCAGAGAGGAGTCCAGTCTTCCAGAGTCCAAGCGAGCCAATCCCCTGCGCTTTCCCGAAGAGCGCGATGACGATGAAGAGTCCGCTCGCAGCAAAGAACGGAGTCTTTACGCGCAGATTCTTCACATCGATGTGGTCACCTCTTCTCCAATCGAGAAGGATCAAGAGAAGAGGAAGAAGGACGACGGTCACCTTTGAGAGGAGGGCGAAAAGAAAGAAGAGGAGACTCCACCACGGAGTTCCCTCCTTCCGTTCCTGTCTCCACTGTTCATAGAAGTAGAGCGACCCCAGGAAAAAGAAGGCGGAGAGAACGTCCTTACGCGCCGCTGCCCACGCGATGGCTTCGGTATGGACGGGATGGAGGACGAAGAGGAGCGCACCGAAGAAGACAACGATGTCGGTTCCAGACAGACCAGCGTGGGCATTCTGCCCGCGGTTGAAGATGAGCTGAAGAAGAAAGAAAAGAAAGACACCGCTCCCGATATGCAGAAGGAGATTCGTCAGGTGGAACAGGATCGGCTGCGCACCAGCGAGCGCCCATTCGATCTGATACGTAAAGAGCGTGAGCGGAATGTAGAGCTCGGGATCGTAGGAGGTGAAAATGTGCCAGAGTGTGCCGAAGGAAAGTGACTGCACGGCAGCGTTCTTCGTGATGAGCAGACCATCGTCGATCGAGACAAATCCGTCGCGCAGAACAGAAGGCAAGTAGACCAGCAGCGGTGCGACGATCAGGAGAGCCAGGAGCCAATAGGTAAAACGACCACGATTCATGAATCGAAGAATAGCCAGAAATGCCTCTTTTGACGAAATTGCTCAATTTATAATAATATGTTATAATAATAAAAATACATGATACACATCACTCTCCGACAGTGGCCATTCGTACGCTGGCAACAGGAAACCGTGTCGTCGTCGACGATCGGGTGGATCGCCCTGGCCGTCTGTATCTTTGCGGCGTCCACGTACAACGTATTCGCGAAAATCCTCACGGGGTCCATCTCGCCGCTGACGCTGTTCTTCGTCAGCGAACTACTCACCGGATTCTTCGTGGTCATCTCGTACGGGTTCATGCCGGTCGTCCGAAGTGTTCTCCGACTGAAGAGAAAATCGGTGCTGCCACTGATTTGCATCGGCTTCACCAACGGCACCATTGCGCCGCTGCTGCTCTTTCCTGGATTGAAGATGAGTACCGCGGTGAATGCGTCGCTCCTCGGCAATATGGAAATGGTTTTCCTGATTCTCCTCGCAGTTTTTGCACTTCGGGAGCCGTTCCGTCGGGAGCACATGCTTTCCGTCTGCACAATTGTCGCGGGTATGCTCATCATCGCGCTGCGCGGCTTTACCGAGGGGCTGCAGTTTCATCCCGGTGACTTTCTCCTTGTGCTCTCCAGTCTGTCGTTTGCCACAGGCAGCATTCTCTTCCGCAAGTATCTGCACCACATCGAACCCCAGATTGTGCTGTTTGTCCGCTCATCGGTCGCCATCACTTGCTTCTTCCTGATTTCGCCGTTCATCGATCACCCATTGATAGACGAAATCCGCGCCTTCCCGCTCGCGATGATTCCCGTGCTGCTCGGCTTCGGGTTCATCTCGCGCTTTCTGAACATCTTCAGCTTCTACGAAGCATTGGACCGTTTGCCCGTCACGGTCGTCTCTCTCTTTACAAATCTCACTGTCATCACGTCCATTCTCTTTGCATGGTGGATGCTCGGTGAACCCATCGCGGGATACCATATCGCAGGCGGCATCCTGATTGTGCTGGGGACTCTGATTCTCGAAGTAAGCGGTACGCACCCGACGTCGAAGGAACTGGAACAGCATCTCAGACAAAGAAATGGGCATCGGTGAAGAATCAGACAAACACTTGCCCTGTGTCATAACCTCGATTAGGCTCCCCCGGACATGATCGCAGTTCAGGAC